>JAHEEQ010000251.1 GCA_024640585.1 Micrococcales bacterium | reverse complement strand
GTGCATGCCATTTTTCATTTGAAAGAAGAAAACTTCGTTAAGTCCGTTTTCAATAATCCACCGAAAGCCGAGTGATTTAAATGCGTGTTGCAATTGCCGGAGCTGGAAAAGTCGGTCGTTCTATTGCCCGAGAACTAACTGCAAATGGTCATGATGTTTTGTTAATCGACAAAGATCCTGACAATGTAAAACCAGATTCTTTCAACGGAACTCAAGTTTTGGTAGCTGATGCTTGTGAAGCCTCCGCACTTGAACGTGCCGATCTCTCAAGCTGCCAGGTAATGATTGCGGCAACCGGGGATGACAAAACCAACCTCGTAGTTTCTTTATTGGCAAAGACTGAATATGGAGTTCCGCGTGTAGTTGCGCGGGTTAATCACCCAAAGAACGAGTGGATGTTCAATGAATCTTGGGGTGTTGACGTTTCAGTTTCCACCCCTCGCCTACTTTCTGCACTAGTTGAAGAAGCTGTAACAGTAGGTGACCTAGTAAAACTTCTAACTTTTCGAACTGGTCAAGCCCAACTTGTTGAAATGACTTTGACCCCTGATTCGCCAGTGGTTGGCAAACGAGTCGACGAAGTTGCTTTACCAACGGATACCGCTTTAGTCGCAATCCTGCGCGGCCCTCGGGTTATCGCACCAACCGCAGATGACCGTTTAGAACCAGGTGATGAACTGCTATTTGTTGCCGGTGAAAATACCGAACATCAACTAGAAGTATTGCTCAGCACTGATTTTTAATAGATACCCCGTGCTTTTAGCGCTCGGTACGTGACCCAAACAACTGCGAGATAAATCGGGAAACCTAAAACTGTTGCATTTAAGGTGCCAAGTAACTGCACTTGATTGCTCATAAACAATGGCACCTGGACGATTAGACGAACCGCAAAAAGCCCGACCCACCACCAAGTAATCAATGTATAGAATTTCAGCAAGCTAGCATCTTTACGCCAACCTTGGAGATCGCCCTTAAGCCCTCCAACTATGTAACCAACAATTGGATGTTTGAAAAGAATACTCAAAAGGATTGCAGTTCCGTAGCCCAAATTTTTCCAAATACTGGGTAGGAAAAAATCTTTAGCGTCACCGTTGCGATTTGCAAAGTATGCGGAAACTCCAACTCCAACCATTCCACCAAGTACTTGTTGCAATGGCTTACGTTGAACCAATCGCAAAACAGCAAGAGCTACTGCAACGATTCCAGCCGCGACAAGGGCGGGTTGAAGTTTGTTGCCATTGAAAGTCCACATGCTTAAGAAAACAAGTGTCGGCAAACCTGAATCAATAAAACCGGATTTTCCACCTAATGCATTTGAAAGCAACTTTTCAGCAGCGAATACATCGTTAGATTCTTTTTCGATATTTTGATTTGGTTCGCTCATACTTCGCTGCCTCTTGCAATTATCGAATACTTTGGGTTGTACATAGTTAGTTTGCCATCCACTGTAACCAAACGACCAGTAACTGAAATGCTTGTGCCTGGCTTTATGCCAGATATTTTTCGGCGGCCAAGCCAAATTACAACTATGAAACCAGTGCCATCAAAAATCTCAGCTTCTAATGCTGGCACTTTGACTTCTGGCCTATAAACCAAACTACGAATTTTGCCGGTGTGCGTCGTGATTCCGCCAAGTTGCACATCCGCAATTGCATCTGCTCCTTTTTCTTCAAGTTCTTCGCGAAGTTCCTCTGCGTCAAGATCAGCATTTGAAATTGCGATGCGATTGAACCAAAGCGAAACAAAGTTTTTCATGAAGTTACACCTGTTGAGCCAAAACCACCTTCACCCCGTGTTGTGTCGTTAAGTGAATCCACTGCAACGAATTTCGCATGCTCCACTTTTTGAACTACAAATTGCGCAATTCGATCTCCACGTTTGATTTCAAAAGCATTGTGCTTATCGTGATTAATCAAGATAACCTTAATTTCTCCGCGATAACCAGCATCAATAGTTCCAGGTGTGTTGACCATTGATATTCCGTGCTTCAAAGCTAAACCGCTTCTAGGGTGTATCAGACCAACATATCCAATCGGAATAGCAACAGATAGGCCAGTTGCAATTGCCAATCTTTCGCCAGGTTCTAGCTTCAAATCTTCGGCACTCACCAAATCTGCACCGGCATCGCCAATATGTGCAAAACTTGGCACAGGTAAATCGGAGTGCATCTGTATGCAGTTGATTACCAGATCCTCAGACATTTACTTTCCCGTCAAGAAGGGTTGATGTAAGTCTAGATGGATGCTTGGAACTAACAACCCAA
>JAHEEQ010000244.1 GCA_024640585.1 Micrococcales bacterium | reverse complement strand
AACCACCTGCCATCCAGAAAGGAAGTTCTACTGCGCGAAGTTTTTCGAAATCTACTTCATCGCGTGCACCATAAATTGGTTCACCTTCGCTGTTGTATTCAACTTTTCCTCGAGGTGGTGCGTTGTGGCCACCAGCATCTGGCCGCTCAACTACAAAACCATCAGGTTTTGTCGCAGGGTTTTTAGCTAAATGCATTGCTAGAACATGAGTGGTAATAATTGCAATGAAAAATGGGCGCTTTAATGGGCTTGGTAAAACTGGGCCAAGAGTTTTTGGATCAAAAGTCATTTTGTAATTCAAAGTTGATCCGGCAACATCAATATCAAGCGAAGCTTCCTCATTATTAATGAATTTGTTGAGAACTCCAGGAATCTCTGAAGGAATTCCAGCGCCCATTAAAACTGCATCAACATTTGCAAGCATTGCGCCATACAAAGTTCCGAGAGTTGAGAGTTGAATTTTCTCGAGTAAGTTAATTCCAACTAAACCATTGTGATTTTCTTTTGCAAGCCAAACTTCAACGAATGCAGAAACTACGAGAAGTTCCCAAGTCTTCTTGGCTGGAGCCAATGAAAGTTTTGTTGCTGGTCTGTAGGTTGGCTTGTCAGCTCTTCCGTTTTCACGATAGAAAGTTTTGAGAATGTTGTTTGCCATTTCCTGATCTGGAAATGCGGAAAGTGCTCTGCGAATATCGCCAGACTCATCGCCATTTTGTAAACGACGCGCAAGTACTACATCTAGTGCAGTTCCTGACACAACACCCATCTCGCCAGTTTGTGCAACCGCTTTTGCAAGTTCGTAGGAAGAAACTGCAACACCCATCCCACCTTGAATAATGCGAGGGGTCCGTCCACTAATAGGAGATACCAGATGTGGGGTAGCCGCAAAAGTCATAGGCGGGATATTACAGAGAAACCTACGCAACCGTAGGTTAGCAAATCGTGGCAATTTCACTCACAAAATTGCATTAACTGCGAGATTTTGCAAGCACTTAATAAACCTTAGAGAATCTTTTTCATAGCCAGTCGAAGTGTCTCGTATCCGAGGGATTCATAGAGGTTTCGCGCGATTTTGTTATTGCCAAACACGCTCAAGCTAATTTCAGTTCCACCATTTGATCGGACAAACTCTTCAGCGCTTCGCATAGTGGCTTTACCGAGACCCTGACCGCGAAATTTTTCTTTTACGGCTATGTCGTAGATGAACCACTCTTTTGGGATTCTTTCGGCCAACCAGAGAATTCCAACGACCGCTTCATCTTGGACTACGTTAAATATGCGGTGGCAATCAGTTAGTTTTCCATCTTTAAACATGCTCTCTTTGTTGCGTTCGATATCTAACTTTGCTTCAGCTTCTGAAGTGCCGGCTGATACAAGTTCTTGGAAATACTCATGCCACGTTTGTTCAAAGTATTCTTCTAACTCGACATCGTTCATCAAAACCAGATTAAGCATTTAGTGAGTATAAACAACAAAAACCCCGCCACAAGCATGACGGGGTTTTTGGATATCTAATTCAGGGTTTAGATGTCGTAGTAGAGCTCAAACTCTGCTGGATGTGGACGCAAGCGAACATAATCAACTTCGCTCTTGCGTTTGTATTCAACCCAGGTTTCAATCAAATCTGGTGTGAACACTCCACCTGCAAGCAAGTAATCGTGGTCTGCTTCAAGTGCATCAAGAACTTCAGTTAGTGAACCTGGAACTTGTGGGATAGCTGCTGCTTCTTCTGGTGGTAGTTCGTAAAGATCTTTGTCCACTGGAAGTGGTGGTTCGATCTTGTTCTTGATACCGTCAAGACCTGCCATCAACATTGCAGCAAATGCAAGGTATGGATTTGCAGATGGGTCTGGTACGCGGAATTCGATGCGCTTGGCTTTTGGATTGCTACCTGTCACTGGAATGCGGATGCAAGCAGAACGGTTGCGTGCTGAGTAAACCAAGTTAACTGGAGCTTCGTAACCTGGAACCAAACGGTGGAATGAGTTCACGGTTGGATTTGTGAAAGCCAATAGTGAAGGTGCGTGGTGGAGAAGACCTCCAATGTACCAACGCGCTAGATCTGAAAGTCCGCCGTAGCCTGCTTCGTCAAAGAACAATGGTTTGCCATCTTTCCAAAGTGATTGGTGGCAGTGCATGCCTGAACCGTTGTCTTGGAAAAGTGGTTTTGGCATGAAAGTAACTGTTTTTCCAGCTTCCCATGCTGTGTTCTTGATGACGTACTTAAACAACATAACTTCATCTGCAGCATTCATCAAAGTGTT
>JAHEEQ010000241.1 GCA_024640585.1 Micrococcales bacterium | reverse complement strand
ATTCCGCGAAGAAGCTGCTCGCGGTCAGACCTTGGGGCTGACAGAAGATGAGGTGCGTTTTTACGATGCGCTTGCAAATAATGAGTCTGCAGTGCGCGTTCTACAAGATGAGATCTTGAAGAAAATTGCCCACGAATTGACTGAAAATCTTCGCCAGAATTTGAAGGTCGATTGGAATGAGCGAGAAAGCGTGCGAGCTAGTTTGCGCTTGATGGTGCGACGTATTTTGCGGAAATACAAATATCCGCCAGATTTACAAGACGCAGCTGTTGAGTTAGTGCTTCAGCAAGCTCATGCACTGGGTGAGGAATGGAGTACTCATTTTTAATTTGTTATCTGCATGGACGTTTTTATCTCTCACGCGCAAGTTGATCTTCCACTCGCTCAATACCTTCACCGACATTTGTCTCAGGAAGGACTGAGTGTTTATCTCGCAACGGTTTCCATGGCGCCCGGTGAGCAATGGAAGCAAGCAATTCTTGAAAGTTTGCGCTCATCTACTTGGGTTATTTGTCTCGCCAGTCGCGCAGCATGTGAGTCTCATTGGGTCATGCAAGAAATGGGCGTTGCAATTGGTGCTAACAAAAAATTAGTTCCTATCATTTGGGATGTTTCGCCTCAACAATTGCCAGGCTGGATGAGAGAGTATCAAGCTGTCAATCTAGGTGGAACGAATCAAGAAGAGGCTCGCGCTGCTATTGAACGAATTTCAGAAACCATCAAATCTGAAAAGAAAAAGGGTGTGATTATTCTTGGGATGCTCGTCGCTGGATTGATGCTTTTTGGTAGGTGATGTATGAATGGATTGCTAGGTGGAAATTCATGGCAGCAGATGGCCAATGCGCTTTACAAGCCAGTGCGTCGAAAGATATTCGTGAGTTATCACCATGGCGGTGATCAGTGGTACTACGATGAATTTTCTAGATTTTTCCATGATGCATGGGAAACGGTTTATGACAATTCCCTTGAACGCCAAATTGACAGTGATAACACTGCGTATGTGATGCAACGGATTCGGGATAAGCACATTACAGGAACGTCATGCACAGTTCTTTTAATTGGCGGTCAAACTTATCAACGGAAGTATGTTGACTGGGAAGTTAAGGCGACTTTAGATAAAGGGCATGGGCTTTTAGGGATCATCCTGCCGTCTCATACTAAAAATACCAACAATCAAATTCTGGTTCCTGATAGATTCGTTCATAACGTAAACACAGGCTATGCCTCGTATATGTTCTGGGAGCAATTAACTGCTGAATCTTTAACGAATGCCGTTAATGCTGCGGTCAGTGCTCCAGGTCGACTGATTGACAACTCATCACCAATGAAATCTAAGAACGGGTAGTTCAAATGGCAGTAATCAAAAAAGGCACTTTCGCAATTGATATCGGTTTTGTGAAACTAGGTGCTGACTTTGAGGAGTCAGATCGTCAATGTGCATGGGAGCTTTATACAGAGCTCGCAACGCGTGTTGCACTTACAGGAAAAACGAAAGATGCCGATTGCACAGATTTTTCGGGCGAAGTCTTTTCAGAGAGCCTCAGTTCTCTTTATGCCTTTTTTGGCGAGGCTAGAAAAATCATGCGGAACTTTCCAGTTGGCACGATTGGGCAGCTTAAGGTAGAAAACCACCTAGGTGCCATGATTCATCGATCAATGCGAGATGTGCTGCGCCCCTTCCTTGAAACATGGCAAGCTGATTACAGGCATTGGTGGGAGCACGAAGCTGATCTTAATTTGGCACCATTTGAACGTCAGCAGGCATATCCTCGTCTTAAAGAGTTCATTTCAAGTTGGAGTGATGTACGCGCAATCATGCGTGCGATTCAGGATGAGCTTGTTATTGCATACAAGCTCGTGGATGTGACCAAATTTCAAGAAAAATTGTGATGAAGTCCCGAAGCCATACATTGCTTAAGACGGCACATTCACTTTATCAGCTCCCAACTGTTTAGCTTGCTAAGCAAGTCTGTTGATCTGTGTGCTTGCAGACTCCAAATGCGCTGCAAGTGCATCAATGCAAACTTGGAACTCAAGGTTGAATTGATCAGAAGCTCGTAGCGAAGACAAGTAATTCGTTGCGAGCTCTTGTGCTCTACGCCAACTGTCGTTCCTGACACTTGAGTGAAGCGTGACGGGATGAATGGCATCAGGCAATCGCCCACTACTTGTTGGCGCGAACGACATAGGGGTCATGTCGTATGCAGGGGCGAGTGCATAGGGACGACCGTGTTCTGATACGAACGAGAGGTTGCCGTTATGCATATCCG
>JAHEEQ010000237.1 GCA_024640585.1 Micrococcales bacterium | reverse complement strand
GAGCAAATGACTACACAGCACTCACAGCCAAGGAAAGTGCTTGTAGTCAAAAGTCTTGCCAAGTGCGAAACCGCTTACACCATAAGCCGAAGCTCAAGTATGTTGATGTAAGCCAACTTCAGTGCTGAAGTGAGGCTACTCCCTGATGACCCTTTTAATATAACAAAAAACCCACAAGCACGGTCTCCACGCAGGAACACCTATTGAAGATCGTCCGGTTACTGGACGATTGGTATTTGCTCAAATTCAGTCAGGATCTGAGGTTGGAGTGGCTCAGTTTTGGATGAAATTTCTCTTCAAAATGGCACAGTTTTGAATGCCATTTAGCATCAAGTTATTTGGGCGTTACTTATGAAAATTTCTCACATCAAAAATAGTATGATTTTTTAATAATTCGTAATACTCAGGTGTTTAAATGTTTAAAATCAACAACTTACTAATCGCCTCCTGCGCGTTGAATCTGATCCCTGCACAAGCTCAAACAACAGCGCAAAACGGAACGGTAGAGATTCGAGCCAAGACTGAGAACTTAATGGGCATAGCAAGCTCGGGGAGTGAAGGATTGGTCTCTGGACTTCGCATATCGTCTCTGCCCATATTGCGACCAGGCGAAGTAATGGAAATGGTGCCCGGACTGATCGTTACTCAACACGCTGGGGATGGAAAAGCCAATCAATATTTTTTGCGTGGTTTCAACTTAGATCACGGCACTGACTTTGCCACCTACGTCAATGGTGTGCCTGCCAATATGCCAACTCACGCACACGGACAGGGCTATACAGATTTGAATTTTCTTATTCCAGAGTTGGTTGATCAAATTGCTTACAAGAAAGGGACTTACTCTGCTTCAGATGGTGACTTTTCAGCGGCAGGATCAGCACGCATCGACTATCTTAAAAAAATGGATGGCAATTTGGCTGAAGTTACGGCAGGCGCCAACGGGTACAAAAGATTGTTATTGGCAGGTTCTCCCAAATCACAAAATGGTCAACTACTTTACGGTGTTGAATTGTTTAAGAACAACGGTCCGTGGGCTGTGCCCGAAAACTATCAAAAGATCAATGCTGTTTTAAGTCTCAATGAAGGAACTCGCATCAACGGCTATTCAGTAACTGGAATGCTGTACAAAAGCAGTTGGATTTCAACAGATCAAGTGCCATTAAGAGCCGTGACACAAGGAACGATTGGACGTTTCGGATCCGTCGATCCCACCACAGGTGGAGAAACTCATCGCTACAGCGTTTCAAGCCAATGGGCGCAAACAACAACTGATCGTCAGTCCAAAGCTAATTTGTGGGCGCTTGATTCAGCACTTGATTTATGGTCGAACTTTGAATACTGCGCCAATAGCATTGAAACAACTGGGAGCTGCGCATTAGGAGATCAATTCAAGCAAGCAGAGAAACGCAAAGCATTTGGATTTGGACTGTCTGAATCAAGATACAAACAATTGAACCTGTTCAGTTCAAGTTATGAAACAGCGATTACTTTTGGATTAGATGGGCGCTTTGACCATATTTCACCTGTAGGACTTTACAAAACCACGCAAAGAAAAATCAATGAAGTGGTTCGTGAAGATGTTGTGACACAAAACAGTATTTCTTTGTGGGCACAAAATGAAACTCGCTGGACACCAAGTATTCGCTCTATCGTTGGCGCAAGAACAGATTTCTATCAGTTTGACGTGAAGTCAAATGTGGTAGCCAACTCTGGAAAAGCCAGTGATCAAAAAATATCTCCCAAACTTAGCTTGATCTACTCACCCACTAAGTCAGCAGAGTTTTACGCAAACTATGGCGCAGGCTTTCACTCCAATGATGCGCGGGGAACAACAATCACAGTAGATCCTGTTGATAGAACGACACCCGTATCCAAAGTCGATCCATTGGTTAAAGCAATTGGGTCTGAGTTGGGAATTCGCACAGAACTTACAAAAGGATGGACATCAAATCTGGCGCTTTGGAAATTGAATATGGCGTCTGAACTATTGTTTATTGGAGACGCAGGAACTACTGAGCCAAGTTCACCCTCTAAACGATATGGCATTGAATGGAATAACTTCTATGTGATCAATAACAATTTGAGTTTAGACTTAGATTTAGCTTGGGCGCATTCACGCTTTGTGAATGAAGAGAATCAACAAACATTCATTCCCGGAGCCGTTGGTTCAACTGCCAACTTTGGATTGACATTAGACAACTCAGGACCTTGGTTTGGCTCAGTTCGCTTGCGCTACTTTGGTGCTCGTCCACTGACAGAAGATGGCAGTATCAAATCAAGT
>JAHEEQ010000231.1 GCA_024640585.1 Micrococcales bacterium | reverse complement strand
TGCGAGGCTAATGGATTTGATGATGTTCTAGCTATTTACGACATCAACATATTGAGTCAATTTTTGTCATTCCAACCAACACCATCACTTGTCACATCAGTGACTTAGACTTCAATTTAGATATCAAGTTGCTATGTAAAGAATCATTCACGAATGTGCAATGGATAGAATTTAAGTATGAATCAAATATATTTACGCTTCATTGCACTTGCTCATGCACTAGAAGGTACAACTGTTGAAGTTTCCACCGTTGATGAGACTGCTAAACAACTTCTCAATGTGATTGCGTCAAATCACGCACAAGACAAAACGTTAACTGTGACTGATGCGATGGCACTGACTTCACTTGCAAGCCCTGCAACGATCCATCGCAAGTTAGATGCTTTGCGTGAAGCAGGATTGATTGAGCAATCATTCGCAGGTAACAATCGTCGAACTAAGTACCTAACTCCAACAAAAGCTGCTGACAAGTATTTTGCAAGTCTTGGCGAAGTGATGAAGCAATCCATTACAGCATCTTGATTCTGCTGTTTTCTGATATGTGACTGCATGTAACTTTTTGCATACATCTAAGTTTCGAATTTTGGCAAAATTAACAAATGCTAAAACATAGAGCAAGCACAAACCACATCAGTCTGCTTACGAAGACTGCACTCGCAATTGGGTGTGCTCTTGCTTACTTTTACGCTTTCAAAATTAACTTCCTACTATTTGAGTGGTTGAAGTTTTCAGAAGGTGTCAATTGGGTATTCATTCCGAGCGGACTACGAATGCTGCTGGTTTTGGTACTCTTGCAAACAGGTTCAGTAGGTATAGCAGCAGCTTCATGCTTCATCAACTACATGATCGGCAATGCGGATCAGCACTTGTTCAACATAGTGACTGCAATTATTTCTGGTTTCGCCCCCTTAGTCGCTCGACAAGTCTGCCTTGAATTATTTAACGTTCACAATAGTCTTACCAATTTGAATTCAAAAGCACTTTTTCAACTGTCAGTTGTCTTCTCGCTGATTAGTGCGCTACTGCATCAAATTTGGTTTTATTGGAACGGCGCAACTGAGGACTTCGTAGCGAGTTCACTCGTGATGGCTGTTGGTGATTGGGTTGGAACAGTGCTTGTGTTAGCAACTGCTTCGTTGCTTCTAAAACTAAAAACTGCGATCAAGCCAAAAGAATAAATTCAGAGCAATTCTGATTTTGATATTTCTTCTGAAAATTTGATTAAGCCATGGGTCAGCCTAGTAACTTACAGTTAATTGATGACTGTAAAACCACAAAAACAAAAAGTCCCACTCCTTAGATGCCTTGCGCTAGAACTCATTGATACTGACGAACGCCGAGAGCAAACGAAGCAGCTACTTGACGAGTTGCTTCCACATCTCGCTGCTGACATAGAGAACTGCTTGCATGACCAAGATGCCAAATTGTTCTATGAACTCTTCACCGAACAGCGTCGTCCCAAGATTCGTGTCGTTCTGAAGCTAAAAAAGTTTGAGCATGAAGTACTGATTCATCTTGACTCTAAGAATGCTATGTTTGTTGTCGGCAGCGAACGAACAGGTGAAACTGCCAGCAATGCTTTCAACGCATCTGCAATTGTTCAGACAATGTTGATGCGTGTTCGTACAAACTAATTTAAATTTAGTTAGCAAGAATCCATTTCGCAATCAAGTCAGTGACTTCTTGCTCTTGACCTAAAAACTGGTGGTAGCCACCATTACATGGATCACTGTTGTCAGAACCACCTTCGACAGTAATGAGCTCAACCTTTTTAGAGTTTGGAAACGCTTTGGTTAGAGCTTCAACAGGTTGATACAGAGAATGCTTGCAGCGATCGAGTTTGTGATGAACGATGAGCACTGGCACATTCACCTTAGTCAAGTCTGCACGATAAACAGGGTGAACGAACTTTTGACCGATTGACCATGGGTGCTCTTCCGTCACAGTAGATGTCAGGACAACACCTGCTACTGGTGCGTCACTCATTGCGATAGATGCGCCCGTCACAGTTAACGATCCGTTACTTGTGCCAATCAGCCAAACTGGCAAGTTTGAGTTGTCTTTTCGTAAAAATTCAACGAGCTTTTTGATGTCTTGGTTGTGCTCGGCAGAATTGCGAAATCCGCCATTCAAGTCACTACGGTCTGAAGGCGCATCGACGACAGCAACAACCAACCCGTTCTTGCTGAATCTATCTGCACCACCAGAAAGAAAAGCCTTATCTCTTTGAATCCAAGCCTTCTCTTTAGAACCAGTCACGCCAATACTTCCACCACCGCCTTGAAACAAGACAA
>JAHEEQ010000230.1 GCA_024640585.1 Micrococcales bacterium | reverse complement strand
TCGCAGGGTACGAAACTTAGGTTGAATATCAAGCGTGATGGGACCATAGCTCAGTTGGTAGAGCAGCGGACTTTTAATCCGTTTGTCGTGGGTTCGACCCCCGCTGGTCCCACCAAAAAACATAATGAAATCAAGGACTTAGAGAAATCTAAGTCCTTTTTTCTTGCCCGAAAGTATAGAACTACAGACTTTTATACTTTTTTGAAAATACTTGATGGGGCATCAATCTTGAAAAAGACAGAAATTCTTGAGGTTTCAGCACTAGTCGTTACCTATTCGGTTGTCGTTTCCATCGTTTACGACTTCTTCTTTTTCATGGGTCTTGGCATTAATCTTTCAATGACTCCGATTGGTCCTGTTGATTTCCTTCGTGGTTGGATGGAGTGGACATCAAAGGGCATCTTTTATTTCATAGGTTTGCTGATTCACTTTATTGTTCGGCGAATTGAGTCATGGAAAACTGAAGAAGAACTCGTTAACGCCACTTCAAATCCAGAGCAAAGCAAAAAAATCAGAGCGATGCCTCTGAAATTAATTTTTTGGATGGCAGCGGTATTGTTTGCTGTGTATTTGATTTTTGGTGAAGTCGTTTACTCCCTTGCAATACTTGCAATCATCATTGCAGGGTCTGTTTTTATCGCATGGTTTTTAAGTGGGACGACTTTTCCAGAAACCGTACTTCATCCAAAGTGGTCATCTCTTTGGAGTGTGCTCATTTTCTGTGGAGTGTTTGGTTTTCATCAAGGAGCAGAGGTCATGTACCAGTCTCCTGATAGTTTGCCGATGAAAACTTCAGCGATATCAATTGTTGATTTGCCCGTTATTCGGTTATTTGACCAGTGGTCTTTGGTTCGGGTTAATGAAAAAGAACTGGGTTGGTACTTTCACCAATCAGACAGATTAATAAAGTTTGCTCCAGAGAGGCGTCAGTTCATTGGTGCTTATTGTTTTTACTGGCAACAAGCAGAAAACTCCAAACCTGGTTATTGCAGTTACTACAGACACCTTGCGCCCCCAAAAAAACAAGTTAAAGACGATAAATCTACTCCTTAAGAGTTGTAGATAAGTTCCGATACACAGATGCCTTGCTTACCTTGAACTCTGCCATTAGGTCAACTATCTTGATGCCTTGACTGCGTTTCTCTCTTAGTGCAGTCACTTGGTCTTTGGTCAATGAAAACTTGCGACCAAACTTGATTCCGTTGCGTTTTGCGACTGCGATGCCTTGCAACTGACGGTCTTTGCGTAGGTCGTTTTCAAACGTTGCAATCGCACCAAGCATCGTGAATAGAAGCATTCCTGTGGCAGTGGATGTGTCTATCTGTTGGTCAAGGACGACCAACTTCACGTTTTTATCTTCCAGACGTTGCATGATGTTCAACAGGTCACGAGTTGAACGTGCGAGGCGGTCAAGTTTAGTGATGACCAACGAGTCACCATCACGCACATAGTCAAGACACAGGTGTAGTTGTTCACGGTCATCTGTTCGTGCAGACTGTTTCTCTTGAAATATGCGGTCGCAGTAGTTCAACTTTTCCTGTTGAACCTGTAGTGACTGACCGTATGACGAAACCCTTGCATACCCAATGAATGCCATCTCAAAACCTCTCTAACGATGTGAGAGTGGATGGTGAGACATGAAAAGAGACATGGCAAGCATTAGTTCCAATCTAATTTTTCAATGTCTCACAAAGTAAACATTTTCAGATGTTGTCAATACAAGAAAGTTTGTATCAAAAACGGTACTTATTGAAACTCTTTTAATTACATGTATCGTTGAAATTGATGGTTCTCACATCGTTTACAAAATGTGACGCATAAGAAATTGATTAGTAAACGATGACAACAAAGAACCACCTTAAAGGTGCCAGTTTTACTTATGCATTTGAACGCATCAATGCGTCAATCAAGGCAGGTTTCTATCTTGAAGCAGTAACTCTTGCGGAAAGCATCATCTCGGACAGACTTCTTACATTTGGCATTCCCCCAAACCTGTAGACACTTTTCATAGCGCAGTTTGACGCTGCCGCTCGAACTCATAGGGGCTGAGTTGATCGAGGTGCTTGTGGCGTCGAACTCGATTGTAGAAACCCTCTATGTAATCGAAGATCTCTGACTTCGCTTCAGCTCGTGTGTTGTAAATCCGCTTCTTGATTTGCTCGCTCTTCAAGTTGCTGAAGAACGATTCAGCCACTGCGTTATCCCAGCAGTTACCCCGACGACTCATGCTCGGGCTCAGTCGGTTGTCTTTGCACCACCGGTTGAATTCATCGCTGCCAAATTGGCTGCCTTGA
>JAHEEQ010000226.1 GCA_024640585.1 Micrococcales bacterium | reverse complement strand
CAATCGCGAACACTCGAGTCTTTGAATCTGGGCGAACAAATGGAATTTCTCTCTCAGGTCCGCGAAGCTGCAATTTCAATTTGTTGCGTTGTTCATCGCTCATTACATCTAGTTCAACATGAACTTTTGTAACACCAGCGATTTTTGCTACTGCATTTTCAACTCGCGAAACTATTGATTCTCGCATCGGGCAGGCTTTGATGGTTAAAAAAACTGCGACTGTAACTTCAGAATCTTTAATCGAAATAGATTTAACCATACCGAGTTCGGTAATTGGTTTGTGAATTTCTGGATCTTCTACAGTTGCAAGAGCCTCAAGTACATTCGCTTCAGTCAGCACTGCCACAGCCTAAATGTTTAGGCTTCCGGGCGCTCGTCGAGTTCTTCATTAACAGCTTTTGTACGAGCCTCAACCTCATCAACCAATTCTTCAAGTTCGCCACGAACGAAATCGCGGGTTGCAACTTCACCAAGTGCAATACGAATTGCTGCAATTTCGCGGCTTAAGAATTCGGTTTCTGCAATCAAACGTTCAGTGCGTGAACGATCGTCCGCAGATGTAACACGGTCTCGGTCAGCCTGCCGATTTTGTGCTAACAAAATCAAAGGTGCTGCATACGACGCTTGCAATGACAACAGCAAAGTTAGGAAGATAAATGGGTATGCATCAGGTCGAAGCCCCGCTGGTGAAAAAATATTCCACAAAACCCATGCCACGATAAAAACTGTCATGTATGCAATAAATCGCCATGAACCGATGAAACGTGCAATGCGTTCGGACAGTTTTCCGAAAGTTTCTGGATCGTAGGTTGGTTTGAGACTGCGACGCTGCTCTAGAGGTGCATCAAGGCGTGGGCCACGCACAACACGGCGTTCTTCATCACGAGCCATCAGACACCTCCTCTCCATCTGTGTCGCGCCAATCTTCAGGCAACATGTGGTCGACAAGGTCGTCCACAGTTACAGCTCCAAGTAATCGACCAGTTTCGTCAACTACGGGCAATGCCACCAAGTTGTATGTCGCAAAATAGCGAGCAACAGTTGTCAATGGTGACTCTGGGCCAATTGGCTCCAAGTCTTTATCAATCACCGCCGATACAAGTGATGAAGGCGGTTCGCGCAAGAGTTTTTGAAAATGTGCAACACCAAGGTATTTACCAGTTGGAGTTTCAAATGGAGAACGCACAACGTAAACCTGAGCGGCAATCGCTGGTGACAAATCTGGATTTCGAACGCGAGCTAGTGCATCAGCAACAGTTGAATCTGGTGGCAAAATCACTGGCTCTGTTGTCATCATGCCGCCGGCGGTGTAGTCGCCATAGGAAATCAAACGCTTTAAATCTTCAGCATCTTCTGGTTCAAGTGCTTTAATAATTTCTTGCGCTTGTTCGTTTGGAAGTTCTTTCAAAAGGTCAGCTGCGTCGTCCGGATCCATTTCTTCAATTGCGTCCACAACACGATCTAGACCTAATTTTGAAACCAATTCCACACGGTCGTCTTCCGGCAACTCTTCCAAAACATCAGCAAGCCGTTCGTCATCTAGTTCTTGCACAACAGCAAGTCGACGATTTTCTGGTAAGTCGCGAAGTGCGGATGCAAGGTCAGCAGCGCGCATTCCTGATAGTTGTTCTAACAAGTTGTCTACTGGTTGTGATGGTTGATCAGCACCAAGGCCACTCAACTCATTCCATTCAACAGTTAGTCCATCGCCAAGCCGGCGAAAACCTGATCCAAGTTTGCGCACAAAAACGCGTGTGACCGACCAATCGCGAGTTCGCGCGTTCCATTCGAAAGCCAAATCGCCGATCACAACTTCTTCGCCAGTTGCAAGCAACTTAACTTTGCGATCGAGGAGTTCTGCAACCAGCATCGTTTCGTTGTGACGCTGCGCAAATCGGCGTAGATCCACTTTGCCAGTCGTGATAACTTGGCCAGGTTCAATCGAAGTGACTCGAGTGATAGGCATGAAAATGCGGCGGCGAGGTTGAACTTCGATTACCAAACCCGTGACATTCGGAGCCTTACCTGGGCGAATAGTGACTACGACGTCGCGCACCTTGCCTACTGAGTCGCCCTGAGGGTCAAAAACTGCAGTGTCGGCCAGGCGTCCTACATATACGCGAGTCTGGGTTTTCACAGGGGCAAGGGTAATCGCGCCTGAGAGCCGATTTGACCATGTTTGTGAGCAGTAAATTGCCCAAATTGGCTATATCCACAGTTATTTTTATGAAGTTACCCTTGAAAACGTGCATTCGGTTGGTGGGTTTCGAGTCGGGGTTTATATCGATGGATTTAAT
>JAHEEQ010000224.1 GCA_024640585.1 Micrococcales bacterium | reverse complement strand
CTTGCATCACCTTGTCTTTGAAGTTTTAGATAACTCTATTGATGAAGCTTTAGCTGGATATTGTTCAGAGATTACGGTTGTTATTCAAACTGATAACTCAATTTCTATTGTTGACAACGGGCGCGGTGTTCCTACGGGTATTAAGTACGACGACAAACACGAACCCAAGAGAAGTGCTGCAGAAATTGTGATGACTGAGCTGCATGCAGGCGGTAAGTTTGACCAAAATAGCTATAAAGTTTCTGGTGGTTTACATGGCGTAGGTGTTAGTTGTGTGAATGCATTATCTAAATGGTTGAAGTTGACCATTCGTCGTGATGGCAAAGCTCACCATATGGAGTTTGCCCGCGGCGTTATTCAAAATCGTAACGTTGTTGATGAGAACGGTGTGTTGGTTTCACCAATTACGGTAACTGGCGATACAGAACTTTCAGGGACTGAGGTTCACTTTTTGGCTGACGAGACAATTTTTGGAAACGTAGAATTCCATTATGAAATCTTAGTTAAACGTATTCGTGAGCTTTCCTTCTTAAATAATGGCGTACACATTAAGTTGATTGATCAACGCACAGGCCAAGAAGAAGATTTTGCGTTTTCTGGCGGTGTTAAGGGATTTGTTGAGTACATCAATCAAACTAAAAATGTTTTGCACCCAAACATTTTTTACGCTGAAGGTGTTCGTCCCTCTGATCTTGGTGGTCAAATTACTGCTGAAGTGTCTATGCAGTGGAATGACAGCTTTAGTGAACAGGTGCTTTGTTTTACTAACAATATTCCACAACGAGATGGCGGAACCCATTTAACCGGCTTACGCGCTGCAATGACTCGTGTCATTAATAAATATATTGATGAAAATGAGGTTGCTAAAAAGGCTAAAGTTGAAATTTCTGGTGATGACATGCGCGAAGGTTTGGCATGTGTATTGTCAGTAAAAGTTCCTGAGCCAAAATTCTCCAGCCAAACCAAAGACAAATTGGTTTCTAGTGAAGTTCGTGGACCAGTAGAAGAAATTGTTGCTGAAGCTTTAAGTGCTTATTTGCAAGAGCGCCCAGCAGACGCTAAGATTTTGTGCGGCAAGATTGTTGACGCAGCGCGTGCCCGTGAAGCAGCACGCAAAGCGCGGGATATGACTCGTCGCAAAGGCGCTTTAGATGGATTGGGTTTGCCTGGCAAGTTGGCGGACTGCCAAGAGAAAGACCCATCAAAATCTGAATTGTTTATTGTCGAGGGTGATTCTGCGGGCGGCTCTGCTAAACAAGGACGCGATCGCCGCTTCCAAGCAATTCTTCCCCTAAAAGGCAAAATCCTGAACGTTGAAAAAGCTCGCTTCGACAAAATGCTTGCAAGCCAAGAGGTGGTTACTTTAATTACCGTTCTTGGTACCGGCATTGGTATTGAAGAATACAAGGCCGACAAACTACGCTATCACCGCATCATCATCATGACCGACGCGGACGTAGATGGAAGCCATATTCGAACTTTGCTATTAACTTTCTTCTATAGACAAATGCCGGAGTTGATTGAGCGTGGCCACATTTATATCGCACAACCACCGCTTTATAAAGTGAAGTTTGGCAAAAGCGAACGGTACATTAAAGATGACAACGAGCTGAATCAACTGTTGCTGACGATTGCTCTTGAAACCGCCTCTCTACAAACACCATCCGGCGAAGTTATTGAGGGCGACGCATTAAACGAGTTAGCAAAACACTACCAAGTAATTCAATCCATCGTTGACCGCTTATCTCGCACTATCGATGAAGATGCTTTGCGCGCCATTGCTTCAGGCACCTCATTAAATCTGGATACTGAAAAATCAGCCAATGAATCCGCTGATCGTCTAAGACAAGCGCTAGCCGACTCTTTAAATCCATTGGCTGTGGCACCAGAAATTATTGTGCAAAAGGAAGATCGCACAGAGCGCTTCCGCTTGCTGCTGTCCCGCCGCATTCATGGAAACCTCAAGTTGTCGTCCATTAACTCCGATTTTGTGCATGGCGATGACTATCAAAGCCTAGCAAATGCCGCCGCCGTTTTGTCAGGCAAGGTGGTTCCGGGTTCCAAAGTTCGTCGTGGCGATCCAGACAAGAATCAAAAAGAGCAAACTATTGCAGACTTTAGGGCAGCATTTGCGTGGTTGCTATCTGAGGCTGAGCGCGTATTAAGTCGTCAGCGCTATAAGGGTCTTGGTGAGATGAATCCATCACAATTATGGGAAACCACCATGGATGCAAGCTCAAGAACGCTCTTGCAAGTAAAGATTGAAGATGCGATTGCTGCAGACCAAGTCTTTACAACACT
>JAHEEQ010000221.1 GCA_024640585.1 Micrococcales bacterium | reverse complement strand
TTCTTGAAATTTTTGGAGTATCGCCAGAATATGGGTATGGAGGTTCTGCCTTTAGATGGAAGAGTTTTAGGCACTCTTGCCCAACGATTGCGACAAGGCGCGTTAGTTGCTTTGGTAGCAGATAGAGATTTATCTCGATCTGGAATCAACGTAAATTTCTTTGGAGCACCTTCACGTATGCCAGCAGGTCCTGCACTGTTAGCGTTGAAAACTAATGCTCCGCTTATCACCGCATTTGTTTCATACACAGATATAGGAATCAACATCGTATTTAAGAGTGTTCTGTTACCTACGGCTGGAACTCAGGAGGAAAAAGTTGCACAGATTGTTCAGATGACTGCTTCGCATTTTGAAGATGGAATTAGGCAGGATCCTGAGGATTGGCATATGTTGCAACGAATCTGGGTTGATGGCGATTTCGTGGAGCGGACATAATGCTTACTAAATCCCTAAAGATTGGAATAGTGTGCCCATATAGTTGGGATACACCAGGTGGCGTTCAAAACCATATCCGTGATCTTGCGGAGTTTTTAATCGCCGCCGGTCATGATGTTTCTGTTTTGGCTCCTGCGTTGGATGAGTCCTTATTGCCAGATTACGTTGAAAACGCTGGCAAACCTATTTCGATTCCATATAACGGAGCTGTTGCACGTGTTTTATTTGGACCGGTTGCATTCGCACGAGTTAGACAATGGATCTCTCAAGGTGATTTTGATTTATTGCATTTGCATGAGCCGGCAATTCCATCGATTTCATTGTTGGCATGTTGGGCCGCAGATGGTCCGATGGTTGGAACTTTTCACGCCGCTGCTAAACGTCAAAAAATTATCTTTGCGATCGGCCCAATTTTGGAGCCTGCGATTGAGAAATTATCGGCTCGAATCGCTGTTTCAGAGGCAGCCCGATTAACCCTGACAGATCACTTGGATACAGATGCGGTAGTTATTCCCAATGGAATTTATGCATCACGGTATGCGCAAGGAACCCCTCAATCTAAGTGGCAAGGAAATAGCATTGGATTCATTGGACGATTTGAGGAACCACGTAAAGGCTTAAGTATTCTTGTTGAAGCATTACCAATAATCGCAAGGTTTGCTCCCGATATAAGAGTTTTTGTTGCAGGACCAGGTGATCCAACAGATGTTGAAAAGAGTATCGATCCGCAATTACGTCACCGTTTTGAATTTTTGGGAAAGATAACTGAAGAGGACAAGGCCGATTTCATGGCATCGGTTTCATTGTATGTCGCACCAAATACTGGTGGAGAATCCTTTGGAATTATTTTGGCCGAAGCTTTGGCTGGAGGAGCGTGTGTCGTAGCAAGTGATATTCCTGCATTTGAAGATCTTTTGGGTTCAGGACAATACGGAGCTCTCTTTGAATCCCAAAACCCAACGGATCTTGCAAAGGTGGTGATAGACCTTTTACGCGATGATTCAAAGCGCAAAGTATTGTCAGAAAATGGCCAGATCCGAGGTAAGAGTTTCGACTGGACCGTGGTTGCTGAACAAATTTACTCTGTTTATGAAATGTCCATTGTTGGAAGTGAAAAGGTTCGCCTTGCATCCGATACACGTTCGTGGAATAGGTTTCTTTCTAAGGATGACAAGTAATGTTTAATTGGTTTGCTGCAGCCTTTATCTTTCTGATTTTCCTTTGGTATTTATCCTTCACTGCCACCCGTTTAGACAGATTGCATCATCGAGTCGAAACGAGTTGGGCTAACTTGGATGTCCTGTTGCAAAAACGTGCCGCAGTTGCCCTTGAGATTGCTCATAGCGATATAGCTGATCCTGCATCTTCGATGCTATTGACTGGTGCTGCATACCAAGCTCGGGATGCAAATATCGAGAATCGGTCTCAGGCTGAAAGTGGATTATCGGGGGCGTTGGGTCTTTTATTAGAAGATTCTCATCATTTAGCTTCTGCAGCCGATAATGTTTTGTTGACTGAACTATCTGTTTTGACCGACAAAATTCGAGTCGCCATTGCAATTCATACAGATGCGGTGAGTCGCACTCAAATGGTACGAAGCAAGTTTGTCGTGAGGGTTTTTCGCTTGGCTGGTACAGCTCCACTTCCGGTGACATATGAGTTTGAATCAGATGTCCTTTAGAAGAGCGATTCCAATCTGCCTAATCCTGGCGATAACGTTAAGCGGTTGTGCCGCTATAAAAAATATTGTGCCTCAACGGGCTGAAACAAATTTCTTGAGTGGTAGAACAGGGATCAACGGTGCAGTACTTGTGGTGAAGATCGATGACACAACACAAGCTCATCCTCAAATAGGTTTAGAGGATGCTGAT
>JAHEEQ010000301.1 GCA_024640585.1 Micrococcales bacterium | reverse complement strand
TCTGGATCCATTCGCCAAGCAGATGAGTTGTCAATCACGATGGCGCCTGCTTCAGCAAATTTTGGAGCGAGTGCTTTAGAGGTTGCACCTCCGGCAGAAAAGATTGCGATATCGATGCCACTCAAATCTGCAGTTGCTGCATCTTCAATCACAACTTCTTGTCCGCGCCACGAAAGTGTCTTGCCAGCAGAACGAGCTGACGCGAGGAAACGGATTTTGGTGAGAGGAAAATTACGTTGGTCTAGAAGTTCGCGCATTACGTTGCCAACCTGACCGGTTGCGCCAACGACTGCAACAGTGATTTCTTTTGTCATGTTTATCGACCAGTTCCACCGTATACAACTGCTTCGTTTGAATTTTCATCCAAGCCAAATGCAGTGTGGATTGAACGAACCGCATGATCCAAATCCTTTTCGCGGACAATCACACTGATTCTGATTTCAGAAGTTGTGATGATTTCAATGTTTACGTTGGCTTCTGCAAGAGCTGCAAACAAAGTTGCCGTAACACCTGGATGCGAGCGCATACCAGCCCCAATCAATGAAACTTTTCCAATTGTGTCGTCAAACAAAATGCTTTGGAATCCGATTTCCTTTTGCACTCGTTGCAAGGCCGCAGTTGCATCTTTACCTTCAGTCTTTGGCAATGTGAATGAGATGTCGGTCAAACCGGTTGATGCTGCAGAAACGTTTTGCACGATCATGTCGATGTTGATTTGCGCATCTGCAATGGTTTGGAAGATTGCAGCTGCAACACCTGGGCGGTCTGGTACACCGACAACTGTGATTTTTGCTTCGCTGCGATCGTGTGCAACACCTGCGATGATTGGTTGTTCCATTTCGTCTCCTACGGGACGTTCCTTGATTACCCAAGTACCTTGTTTGTTTGAAAATGAAGAGCGGACATGAATTGGTAGATCGAACCGACGTGCGTATTCGACGCAACGAAGATGTAAAACTTTTGCACCACTTGCAGCCATCTCCAACATTTCTTCATAAGAGATTGCACCAAGTTGGCGTGCATTCGGAACGATCCGAGGATCTGCAGAAAACACGCCGTCAACATCTGTGTAAATTTCGCAAACATCTGCTTCGAGCGCTGCAGCTAAAGCAACTGCAGTTGTGTCTGAACCACCGCGACCCAAAGTTGTAATGTCTTTTGAGTCTTGGCTAACGCCTTGGAAGCCAGCGACAATCGCAATTGCACCTTCATCGATTGCAGAACGAATACGACCTGGTGTCACATCAATGATGCGAGCTTTTCCGTGAACAGAGTCAGTGATCACACCTGCTTGCGATCCAGTGAAAGAGCGTGCTTCAAAACCGAGTTGACCAACCGCCATCGCAACAAGCGCCATCGAAATTCGCTCACCTGCGGTTAGCAACATGTCGAGTTCACGTGGGGCTGGAAGAGGTGATACTTGATTTGCAAGATCAATCAGTTCGTCGGTGGTGTCGCCCATTGCGGACACGACTACGACAACTTGGTTTCCAGCCTTTTTGGTCTCAACTATTCGCTGAGCCACCCGTTTGATAGAAGTGGCATCCGCCACTGAGGAGCCGCCGTACTTTTGGACTACAAGACCCATTTGCACCCTTTAAACTCTTAAATGAATTGGTCAGGTGCGGAGTTTGCCAGCCTAAAAATAAAAATTCAGATTATTCCAAATGTTGAGACAGTTAAAAATCTCAAATTATGAGACATCACCCTTAGAAATGATTCTTCGTCCTGAAAGTGCCCGTCCGATGGTCACTTCATCGGCATATTCGAGGTCGCCACCCATCTGCAATCCGGTCGCGATACGCGACACAGTTACACCCAGCGGGCCGAGGTGCCGGGCTAAATATGTGGAGGTGGCTTCACCTTCCATATCTGGATCGGTGGCAATGATGACTTCTTGCACTGCACCATCTTGAAGTCTTGTGATTAGTTCCTTGATTCGCAGCTGACCAGGTCCAATATCTTGCGATGGATTAATTGAACCGCCGAGCACGTGGTAGCGACCGTTGAATTCGCGGCTACGTTCAATCGCGATTACGTCCTTTGATTCTTCAACCACACAAATCTGTGAAACATCTCGACGTGGGTCGCGACAAATTCTGCACTGCGCTTCTTCTGAAACAGTTCCGCACATTTCGCAAAAATTCACCCGGTCTTGCAAAACAACTAGAAGGTCTGCAAGTTTCTTTGGAGTTTCTGGATCTGACTGTAAAAGATGAACTGCAATACGTTGCGCCATTTTTGGACCAACACCTGGAAGTTTTCCAAGTTCATCGATTAAATCTTGAAGAATGCCTTCGTACATCAGCGCTTTTTCTTTTC
>JAHEEQ010000299.1 GCA_024640585.1 Micrococcales bacterium | reverse complement strand
CTTTCTATCAACAGTGGCTTTAGCAACCAATTCAAAGGACTTTAGCGGCATTCGTCGCTTGCCAGCGTGAACTACTCTAATCCGCTCTGACAGGACATTGGCATCAGCGCCTTGTGTTTCCAAAATCTTGTTCAGCCGCGTTTGTAAAGGCTTGAGCTTGGGACCCAAAAGACTTGGCTCTAGTTGAGCAATCATGGTTTGGATGGTCATGAGTGCCAATGCTTCTTCTTGGCTAAACCACATTCCAGGAAGTTGCTGCAGTGATTCAGGATTCTCAAGTTTGTATCCGCCTAGCTCTCGATCGTAAAGAATAGGTGTATTCAATCGATCTCGAAACATGGCAAGGTCGCGCTTAAAGGTAGCTGGAGAAATTTCCAGTCGCTTCAGGATCTCCAACTTAGGCACCGCAGTGCGTCCTGTGAACAAGGACTGGTACGCATAGTAACGATCTATTTCTGCCATAAATACGAACCTCTTCGATATGAAAATAACTTGTAGCCCTCTGTTCTGCGTTATTCAAACGTTATTTGACTTTGACAGAATTTCATCCACGAATCACGACTTAAATTATGTATCAGTAATACTAGAGGTATCGTGCAACACGATAGGCGATGAAGGAAAAAAAGCCAGCACTTGGCTGGCTTTAACTTAATGTGACGTCAAACATATCGCAAATGAAAATCGATTCCAAGTTCTGAAAGTCTTATCACGCCCTCCTCGCTAGCGAGGAGGTAAAGTTCATTGCCGATATATCTGCATCCATATCGTTCCTCTGCATGTCGACCTAGCTCACATAAACTTTCTTGAATATCTTCAATTTCACTTAACTGGACAACATACTGATCATTGAACATATATGTGACTCGTTGATCGAACAGGTCAAAATAACTTTCACCTCCAAAGTCAACACCCTTCACAACAGCTAAATGATCGTTCATATTTCTTCTCCGATTGCTGCACGAATACTGTCGGCAAGAGTTACCACTTTTTGTTCACGCTTTGATTTCAATACGATTGACACAATTGAATCCAAAATATCGCGGGCGCTTCCATTTCCGCTTTTAATGACTTCCAACAGAGTTTTCTCAGAAACATTTGTAATGCCTTCATCGTTGAGAATCCTTCGGCATATTGGCAACCATCTGTCTGGTGGCGCTGCATTGAATGGAATACAGTGACAGCGA
Organism: Micrococcales bacterium; assembly: GCA_024640585.1. Next base: position 1,145 of record JAHEEQ010000299.1, on the reverse strand, counting down.
TTGCGTACACCCACTTCAATATCTTGAAAATTGTTTGTGGTCAGAACGAAGACTGCTGTAGGCATATTCATTAGCGACTTCAACGATGACATTGCGGTCTTAGTAAGTTCATCTACTTCGTCTAGAACAAAGTAGTGATAAGTGGCAAATGGCATGACCATGGCTTGTCCATGCAAACTTTTCATCAAAGCTGCGTCATTATTTCCAGGATGCACGCGAACGTACCTTGGATAGGCAGGTCCGCCAAACTTTGCCATTTCCATTGCATCTGGCAATAATTTCGCCAAAGCACTTTTGCCAGTGCCAGGCACTCCGTATAACAAGATGCCGCACTTGCCCTCGCGAATTGGAAAGGGACGTGCACCGGAGATCAAGTCATCAATCAGCTGCTTGCTGTCATCACTTTCAAAGACGATGTCATCAACCGTTTTTGGTGTGTAGCGTTTTTCAAAATCTACTAACATTTTTAGTCCTTTTAATATTGGTTTAATTGGGGCGGGCTGATGTGTTGCCCACCCCATTTACTTTCAGGCTGCCAGTGGCAAGGCTGTGGCTTCTGCAACTGCTTGGGTCACGGCTGTTTTAGCCATCTGGCTGTCATTGGCAGCTGTGGTTTCTGCTTTCTTGGCATCTGCCGCCGACTTGACTTGAGCAAAATGCACAACTAACGCCGCGTTCACTGCGCCAGCACTATCTGTGAATGTGTGGACAGAAATGCTGCCGTCTGCATTCCAAGTGCCAAGCAAGACGACTGGCTTGCCAATGTTTCCCGCATCCAGAGATTCTTTGAATGCTGGCGCAGTGACATTGACAATGGTTGCAGCTGTCAATGTGCTGGCACCTGCTTCTGCTTTTTGCTTGGGTGACATAGCATTGGGTGACTTTGCCAAGCGCACTTCCTCCACTCCACCGCTGTCGCGAATGAAACCAGCGATGTCTGCAACTTGCAGCTTGTTTGATAGAGCTGTTCGCAGAACAATTGAGTAAGCACTAACTCGACGTCGATCTGCACCAAAAACGCACTTAACGATTTTTGTCAGTGTGTGTGAACCAGGGCTGAATTTGTAGTTCTTGTCCTTGATGTAGGCATCAAGTTCTTTGCGCATCTTGGCAGCGTCGTCGCCTGCTTTTAACTGCTCATAGAA
>JAHEEQ010000001.1 GCA_024640585.1 Micrococcales bacterium | reverse complement strand
ATGTGAAGGTGGGCAGTCAAACAAAACTAAGTCATAACCTTGCAAGTATTTAAAAGCTCGAGCAAGCCGTGGGCGGAATGAATCTGGTTTATATGCATCATGCACAACAAGGTCTGGAGTGGATGGCAATACATCAACTTCGCCTGGTTCGATTTCCCAATCACAAATAGTGAGGGCGCGTTCTAAAGTTTCAACTGTTGGATCTGAAATTACATCTGCAACAGTCGCGCGAGGTTTTTTCGCCGCCAAAATTGAAGACGCATTTCCTTGTGGGTCGAGATCCACGACCAATGTTGCAAGGCCGCGCAATGTCGCTGCCCCAGCTAGACCCAAAGTGACGGAGGTTTTGCCAACGCCACCCTTTAATCCCATGACACTGAAAGTAAGCATGAGCGGAGTTTGCCAGCGAATTGGGGCAATTGACCAACAGTCAAAATGCCTACTTCTAAGCCAAAGGGCTAGTCTCAGAGCATGAGCGTCTTAGCCAAGGGCAAACTTCACACACTTCACACACAAAATCGCCGTGTGGACTTCTGGGTGCCTGACAATTGCTCTGCCCCATACCCTGTTTTGCTGATGCATGATGGTCAAAATCTTTTCCTTCCAGAGAACTCATTTGGCGGCAAATCTTGGCGAGTAGCAGAAGCCCTGTCCGATATGCCCGAATTTGAGGGTGGACTCCCTGTTGTTATTGGTCCTTGGAATTCAGGTGTTTCTCGTGCCGCGGAATATGCGCCACAAGATATTTTGGAAGAAACTGACGAGCCATACGAATTCGTTGGCGCACAAAACGAGAAACCCTTACTCGGAAATAAATATCAACTCGAACTTATTGAAGAAATCATTCCCGCAGTTGCAGATGTTGTAACACTTACCAGAGATCGAAACAAGATTGCAATTGCAGGTTCTAGCATGGGTGGACTCGCATCTCTATACGCAATCTCAAAATACCCAGACAAGTACGGAACCGCAATTTCGGTGTCAACACATTTTCCAATTTCAACTTTAACTTTTGTAGAGAAATTCATGGAAATACTTCCCGATGGCGAATCTGACCATCGGCTATGGCTTGATCACGGAACAACAGAACTAGATGCAAGTTATGCAAAACATCATGATGTCGCAATTGCAAAGCTACATGAACGTGGTTACAAACATCCACAACTTCAATCGCATATTTATCCAGGAACTGGCCACAATGAAACCGACTGGTCGCTTCGCATTAAATCGATTTTGCAATGGTGGTTAACCACTGCTTTGAAAGAAGGAAATTAAATGCGCTCCCACACTCATCCACAAATTCCCCACCAAGAACTCCCAGTTATTGGTGTTGGTGCGATGCCATTCAGCCAAGTTGGCGCTAAAACTGAAGATGCAACTTCAGTTTGGCATCATGCATTTGAACTAGGAATGAACTTAATAAACACGGCCGATTGTTATGCACCTTCAGCTGCTGATTTTGGACACAACGAACGCTTAGTGGGTAAAGCGGTTAATGACTATTCTCGCGGTCGCGAATCAGTATTTGTTGTGACAAAGAACGGAATACAACGTAAAGGTAGTGATTGGCCTCGAGACAATAGCCCAGAATATTTATTGCGCGCAGCTGAAGAATCAAATGAGAGACTTGGATTTATGCCCGATGCGATTTTGATTCATCGCCTAAATCGCACTCAGTCTTTTGCATCTGCGGTTGAAGCTATGTGTGAAGTGCGTGAACGTGGTCTTGCGAAATACATCGGTGTTTCAAACGTAAATCGTGCAGAACTTGAATTGGCTTGGGATGTAAGTGGCGGCACTATTGCGATTGTTGAGAATGAACGCTCTCCTCGCTATCGCGAGTTTGCCGATGTCCTGGATTTTTGCAATGAAAAAGGCTTGGCTTATTTGGCTTGGTCACCTCTAGGTGGTGGTAACGACGCGAAGAATCTCGGTGCTCTTTATCCAGTATTTGCTGAAGTTGCGATCTCTCATGACGCAACTCCACAAGAGATTGCAATTGCTTGGTTGTTGACACAAGGTTCAGCGATGCTGCCAATACCAGCCTTCACACGCAAAGAAACCGCAGACTCGACTGCACATGCAGTTGAGATCAAATTGAGTGTTGCAGAAATTGATTTGCTAAGCGCTAGTCACACTGGCAACGGTTCGCTTTACCCAGACTAACTATTTAGCTTCAAGGCCAATTAGGTAATCAACAAAGGCATCGTTGAATAAAACTACTTCTGAACGCTTATCGCGTAATAGTTTGATTGCATCTTCCGCAGAGTAGTTTGCCTTCATCAAAATGAGAGCAGAAACCAAACCAGAACGATTCATCCCAGCTTGGCAGCGAACCAAAACCTGTTTACCTTCTTGCCAACGATCGAAAGCCCAATCAACAATTCGATTTAGTCGATCTTCATCAACATGAGTCATGTTGGCATCCGCAAATCCGTAGCGAAGCTCCTCGATACCCCAAGGCATGGGTTGAGCCCATGAGTACAAAGTTACAACTGCTTCATACGGAAGTCCGTGGTCGAATGTTGAAAGAGGTTTTGCGTAATCAATAGTGTCGTCATCTGCAGTACCACCCATAAACAAGCCGGGCAGAATTTCAGTATGTAGTTCTTTTGGTTCTTGATCTGCCGACACCCATTGAGGTGCATAAAGGTCTGCGCGCTTTGAAACCACAGTTCTAACCCTCTCAACAATTTTTAGGTCAATAATTTCTTGGTCGGTTTTGCCGGCCAAAGCAAGTATTGCAGACAACCACATTGCAGGGGTGTAATCGTCAGGTGTGTAGCCACCAGCGCCAGAGAAAATAAATGGCAAGTCAGCAAATGCGTCCTTGACCAATCGCACCGAGCGCGCAAAGCCAAGCTCGGTGTATTCAAGACTTGCAAGTGGATCTGCATGATGCCCATCTGCGCCACCAGCAATCATGATTACATCTGGTTGAAACTCTTTTGCAGCTTCCACAAAATCTTGAACCGCAGCCTGCAATTCAAAATCTCCTGAACCCGCTTTCAACGGACGATTGAATACCCAGTTGGTCTTGTCACTCTCTTCAACTTTTCCAGTACTAGGAAAAATACCTTTTTCATGCACTGAAAATGTAAATAGGTCATTGCGGTCGCGAAGTAATTCTTCAGTTCCATCACCATGGTGAACATCAATATCCAATATGGCGACTCGTTTTCCATAAGTGTCAGCAAAACGAATTCCAGCTACGGCAAAGTCTGCAAACACGCAAAAGCCAGATGAACGGTTTTTCATTGCGTGATGTTTTGCACCAGGCAGATTTACAACTAATTTAGATCCACCTTGAACCATCTCAACCGCGAGCATGGTGCCACCAAAAAACATTGCTGCAATTGCTGCTTGGTCTGGTTTGGAACCTGACCACTCGCCACATTCACCATCGCTCAAGACGCTCTGGATGTATTCGTCCGAATGAACAAGTTCAAGTTCTTCTAGGAAAGGTCCGCGAGGAGATGTGAAATCAACATCAACAACGCCTTCATTTTCAAGCTGTTGAAGCACCCGAGTCGAGTGTTTGTAGCGACGACCTTGGGTTGGATGAGTTTCGCCGCCAGGTTGCCAGTCGTAATACGCGTTTGTGTCTATGTAGTTGATTTTCATTTTTCCTCCGTACATGAAGTATGAAGGATGAACATGACGCTTGAATTTAAGCAACTGCTCCGAAAACTAAACCAACAAGTGAAGTAACTGCCATTGCGATTGATCCACCGATTACTACTCGCAGTGTTGGACGAAGCAGCCCACAGCCTGCGGCCTTTGCAGAAAGAAAACCTGTCAAGAACAATCCAGCAATCGTTACACCGACAATTGCATAAACTTTTTCTTGTACTGGAATCAAAATGCCAATAAATGGAATTAGTGCACCGAAGATAAATGAAACAGCGGATGCGATTGCGGCTTGTCCTGGCCGTGCCTTACTTGTTTCGTGGTGGCCAAGTTCTTCACGCAGATGCGCACCAAGTGCATCGTGATCTGTAAGAGCTTGGGCTGTCTGGCGGGCCAAGTCATATGGCACTCCGCGTTCGACATAAATCTGAGTCAGTTCTTCAAGTTCGCCCTCTGGATCGGCTGCAAGTTGGGCCAGCTCCATTTTTGTGTCTGCATCCTCAACATCTGTCTGGGCAGCCACAGACACAAATTCGCCAGCAGCCATGCTCATCGCGCCAGCTGCAATTCCCGCAATACCTGCAGTGATGACTGGAGCTAGGTCGTGAGTGTCAATTAAGGCGGCGGCCACACCCACCATGAGGGCAGAAGTGGAAACCAAGCCATCATTTGCACCTAAAACTGCGGCTCTGAGCCAGCCAGCTCGGTGTGCCTTGTGTTGCATGTTTATAGCCTTGGTTTCTTCAATTCCCATGGGGCGAGTATCCCATGCAGGTGCTAGGAACTTGCGTACCACATACCCCCAGGGGTATGCTGAAACCACTAAAGAAAGAGGAAATATGTGCAGTCCTGCTAGATGTGCAAAATGTCAAAAAGTGACCTGGTCTGGTTGTGGTCAACATAAGGATCAAGTTCTTGCATTGTTCACTCCTGAAGAACGTTGCACATGTAACTAATCTTTTTTTCTGTTCATAAAACAAATGCGGGCTTCGATTTCGAAGTCCGCATTTGTTTTGGGGGAAGGTCAGTTACGAAATTAAGTCAGCTTCAAGAAGTGCTGCTTGAATTGAATCGTAATAAGTTTTAACTGTGTAGGTTGCACCAGTCATTGCGCCCAAATCATTCGCCCAGGTCCAACTAGTGAAATCTTCTCCAAAAGATTGCACGTAGGTTGTAACTTGATCTGCGAATGAAGTGTTGATTTGCGCAGCTGTTTTTGAACTATTTCCAGGAACCAATTCTGATGTAATGTCATCTAGCGGCCACACTGAAATATACAAGTCTTGAGAATCGATTCGATCTTGCTCGGACGAAATCATTGACTCATCAATTGCGTAGCAAAGATCAACAACTTTTCCTTGTTTGACAAAGATGCGAGTTGAGTAGTCACCCCAAGTTTTATCTCCATCAACAAAATCGCCAGTAACAGTTGCCTTGAATTGTGTAACAGTTGCAGCTGTGGTTGCTGTAGCAAGTGCTGCATCTCGCTTAGCAATTGCTTTAGCTAGGTTTTTATCTGCTGCCTTTTTTGCTTTCCCTTTGGCTTTCTTTGCAGCTTTTTGGGCATTTTTTACTGCAGTAACAAGTTTCTTGTATGCAGTACCGCCTTTGTAAGTGGTGATTGCTGCAGTGTTGTATGTTGCAAGAGTCGAATCAATTGCTTGATCTGTCTGAGTTGCATCACATGCTGGAAGTGGAATTGTGGCTGCCTGGGCTGGGCTTAGCAACATTGGATTTACCGAATTCGCTGCGATTGTCGCAACACCGGTTGCTAGCCAAGTGATTTTCTTTTTGTTGTTCATTGTTTTTTCCTTAGATTCCAGCAGCGGTTAATGCGGCTTGTAGTGAAGTCTTAAAAGCAGTCCATGTTGCGGATGCGCCTGAGACATTTGCGATGGTGGCAGATTGTGCAGTGATTGCTTCTGAGCAGAATGTCGGAATTGCACTCCTGTTGATGGAACCTGAATCACTTGAAGTTGGGTAGGTAGCCCAGCAACCAGTGATGCGGTGATCTGTCACTGCAATCGTTACTTGAATCTGGCCGTATGTGGTCAAACCGCGCTTATCTGCAACAGATGTTCCTTGGTATGGACTTGCGGAGATTGTCGCAGATGCTGGTGAGTCAACTGTGCCATCGGTTGCAACGACGTAGTAACTCTTCAATGTTGCGAGTGCACTAGTAGTTGGCGTGTATGTAGTGGCGGTTGATGTACCAATTTGAACACCATCGCGGAAAATCTTGTATGAAGTTGCGCCAGTAACTGCTGTCCACTTCAAGCGAAATGCACCGGTGTTTAGTGAAGTTGAAGTTCCAGCGGTAAGACTGGTTGGAGCAGCAAGCACTACTGGATCAACTGGAACTGTTGGATCAACAGGCACGGTGGTGTCTGTAGGTGTTGGATCAACAGGCACGGTGGTGTCTGTAGGTGTTGGATCAACAATTCCACAATCAGCATTGAAACGACTACGGATGGAGCTTTCCGTTGTAGTTGCAAGATCAGAATAAGTTGCCAATTTTGTGTTGTAGGTGGCAAGTGTTGAAACAGTCTTTAGTGCGGCTGCGTCAAAAGCGGCTTGAGCTTTTGCAAGCTGGACCGCATGTCCTTTGCCCTTCTTCACTTTCGCGCTATTCAACTTGAAAAGTGCAGTCGCTTGGTCTTTAACAGCTGTCTGGTATGCCTTTTCTGCCTTCTTAACTGCAGATTTTGCTTTATCAAGTGCCGGGCTGTGTTTTAGTTCTTTATTTACCGCGTCGTCAAAATCACTTGGACTTGTGCAGATGTCGATGACGACTTCATGTTCGTCTTCATCTTCATCTTCATCGTCGTCGTCATCCTCATGGCCACTTGCAAATGCAGTGCCACCGATTGACAACATTGCAAACAGAGCAGCAGCTGAAACTGATGCTGAGTATCTGATTACTGATTTTTTCACTTTGTTGCTCCTTGCAGTGAGGTGAAATTCGGATCGAAAGCGGGACCGAAAAATTGGGCTTGTTCTTCCTTAATCAAAAAGACCGACCAGTCAGGAAGGTCTGTAAACCAGCGAGCACCTTCTTCGCCAGCGATAACTAGTGCAGTAGCTAATGCATCAGCCATACCGCCATCAGGTCCGACAACTGTTGCTGAAGTGAGCTGTACTTCGCGTTTTCCAGTTAGCGGATTGAGGATGTGCTTGCCACGTTCGTACTCGCCGGAAGTTGCGATAGCACCATTCAAAACTGAGGTGGTGCGGACAACTTGCATTTCATGTTCTGGGTGGCGGATTCCCACAACCCATGGGGTTTCTGGAGATTGAAAACCTCGGCAAGTCACGTCGCCTGCTGCATTTACAGAAACATTTGGGTAGCCCGCAGCAACAATCAAGTCAGCTGCAATATCTGCTGCCCAACCTTTTACATAACCAGATGGATCAACTCCACCTTCGACTGACCAAGGATCGAAAACACCTTCAGTGAGTTCTTTCAGGTACATGCAGTTGTCAAGAACTTGCTGAACGATTTCAGGCATTTGTTCGAATGAACGCAATCCATTGCGTAATGCCGTAATTGGTGTATCAACTCGGTATGTTGAAAACCATTCATCAACTTGATGCAAGAAGCGAACTGAATCTGAAATAGCTTCTTGGATATCTTCGCCAAACTCATCACCACGAACATCGTAAGTAACGACGGTTCCCCAAACTTCTTCTAAATGGGTAACGCGCTTCCAACCTTCTAGGCTTGCAAAAGTTACTTCTGGCTGGTTCATAACCCCGCCTCTGAAAGAGCTGCATTTAGGGATGTTTTAAATGCGCGAGTTGTCCACGATGCTCCAGAAACATTTGAAACATTTGCAGATTGTGAACTCAATGCTTCTTGACGAAGTTGAGGTAATGCGCGGTTTGATAAATCTAACGATCTACCATCACGAGTTGGGTAAGAAAGGAATTGAATGTCGGTTAGTTGCCCGCCACTCACTGTGATTCGAACTTGTACATATCCAAAGTTCAAAGCCTTCGCATTTGATCCTGTGTATGTGCCGTCGACCGGACCAGATTGAGCTGGGGTGGTTTCGGTTGCAGTTGGGGTTGATGATGAACCACTTCCCCCATGATTTTTGTTTTTCTTATGTTTAGTTGATGTAGATTTTGTAGCACTTGGGGTTGGTGTCACGACATCGTGTTTTTTGTTGGAAGTTTTTTCGGTCTCACTCGGCGTTGGAGTTGTAGAGCCAGAATTAACCGCGGCAGTTTGCGAAGGATTTACAGCCAATGCATCAAGTGCCGAACCCTGGGCTTGAGGGAAAAGTGCAGCCTGCGCGCCAAAGGCAACAGTGGATGAAACACCTGCAAGGGTGCCACCAATCACTACCGCTGCTCTGGTCGATGACTTGCGCATTTTGTCTCCTCAAAAGCCACTTTGGCTCTCATAGGCAGAGGTTAAATGCGCAAATTGAGGCCCGTAACCACTTTGGCAACCTCTTGGACATTCCTTGGATTAGTTAGGACCTTTTCTTAAATCTACGCCCGAAAAATCACTTATTTTGAGGAAATCCGAGGTTAATTCCGCCTGCAGCACTCTGGGCTGGATCAACCCAACGGCTTGTCACAGCCTTAGCCCGAGTGAAGAAATGCACACCTTCAGCACCGTGAGCTTTGGTATCTCCGAAAAGTGATGCCTTCCAGCCACCGAAGGAGTAATAAGCCATTGGAACCGGGATTGGAACGTTGATTCCAATCATGCCAACCTGCACATCCCGCTCAAACTTTCGGGCAGCGCCACCGTTGTTTGTGAAAATTGCTGTGCCGTTTCCATATCGATTCGAATTTATCAACTCAACACCTTCAGCGAAAGTTTTGACTCGCACGACCGAAAGGATCGGTCCAAAAATTTCATCAGTGTAAACAGCAGAATTTGGTTTCACTTTATCAATCAAAGTTGGACCAAGCCAGAAACCATTTTCATCTCCGTCAACATTGACGCCTCGTCCATCAACAACTACTTCACAACCATCTTTCGCCGCGATTTCAATGTACGAGGCAACTTTGTCTCGGTGTTGCAAAGTGATAAGTGGCCCCATGTCACATGCACGCCTGCCATCACCTGTTTTTATTTTCGCAATTCGTTCTTTGATTTTTGCAATTAGCGGATCTGCAACTGGCTCAACTGCGACTAATACTGAAATTGCCATGCAGCGTTCACCTGCAGAACCAAAGCCAGCATTCACTGCAGCATCTGCCGTGAAATCTAAATCTGCGTCTGGCAAAACAAGCATGTGATTTTTTGCGCCGCCAAGTGCCTGAACTCGCTTGCCATTGGCGGTGCCAGTTTCATATACATATTTCGCAATAGGCGTTGAACCGACAAAAGAAATTGCTGCGACATCTGAATTAGTAAGTAATTCGTCTACTGCAACTTTGTCGCCATTGATTACATTGAACACACCATCTGGAAGTCCTGCTTCTTTGAGCAGCTCAGCAATCCAAATAGCCGCGGAAGGATTCTTTTCGCTTGGTTTCAAAATCACAGTGTTTCCCGCTGCAATCGCGATTGGGAAAAACCACATTGGAACCATTGCTGGAAAATTGAAAGGACTGATAATTCCAACAACCCCAACTGCTTCGCGGGTTGAATGAACATCTACTCCGGTTGATGCATTAACTGTGTGATCACCTTTTAATAAATGCGCAATGCCGCATGCAAACTCGACTACTTCAAGTCCGCGAGTCACTTCACCAAGTGCATCAGAAACTACTTTTCCATGCTCCGAAGTGATGATTTCTGCAAGTTCTCCCTTGCGGGCATTCAGCAACTCACGGAAAGAAAACATGATTTGCTGGCGGACAGCAAGCGGTGTTTGGGACCAAGAACTGAAAGCAGATTTTGCAATTTGAATTGCACCTTGCACTTCCTCAACCGAGGCAAAAGAAACATGTTTGCTAACTATTCCTAAAGCAGGGTCGAAAACATCGCCGAAACGGTTCGATGTTGATTCAGTTGCCTTGCCGTTAACCCAATGCCCAATTCGAGCCATAAATACTCTCCACACTAGAAACTTTGGCAGTACCGTACTCCCCATGCGCACAAAAGTTGAGGGCCGAACCCACCCAACTAAGACTAAATTGCTAGAAACAGTAGTTGAACTTCTAGATCAGCATCCAGTCGAAGCGATCACACTGGACCAAATTCTTGAAATCTCCAAAGTCTCAAAAGGTTCGATGTATCATCATTTTGAAGATTTTGATGACCTAATTGAATTAGCCGAAGCCAAGCGTTTTTCAGTTTACGTAGATTTAAGTATCAACAAACTATCTATGGCAATAATGCATTCGAATTCTGTAGATGAACTTTCAGCCCAACTACATCGAGTTACCGAAGCGACGCAAAATCCAGCGTTGACTATTTTGCGGATGGATCGGGTCAGCGCTTTCGCTCGCGCGGGCAAAAGCGAACGTTTCCAAAAAGCATTAGGCGAGGAGCAACAAAGGCTCACAGACGGAATCACAGAAATTGTCGAAACTGGTCAAGATCGAGGATTGGTTCGAACGGACCTAGATGCTCGTGCGCTTGCAACACTTATTCAGGCCTACACATTAGGTCGAATTATTGACGATGTGGTCGAAGAAAAAGTTGATGCAGACAAATGGATTGCATTGATTGATGCACTCGCAGAATTAATGCTCGTACGCCACTGATATCGCTGCCTTTGCAATAGCAACTTCTTCATTTGTTGGAATAACATAGATTCCAATTTTTGAATCTTTTGTCGAAATAGTTCTACTTCCATGGTTCGAATTACGATTCAAATCGATATCAATTTCAAGTCCAAGATGCGTCAGAGGTTGCATGACCTGTTCGCGGATGCCAAAATCATTTTCACCAACGCCAGCAGTAAAAACAACGCCAGAAATTTCAGGTAGCAACCCAAGATAAGCTGAAACATATTTTTGAATCCGGTACGCATAAATTTTGCGCGCAAGAATTGCTGCCTTATCCCCTTCGGATTCACGTTTCCAAATCTCACGCATATCAATAGAGCCAGCAAGCCCCGCAAGACCGCTCTTTTTGTTCAGCAAGTCATCGATATCTGTAAGTGACATGTTCGCAACTCTTGCAAGATGGAAAACTACCCCAGGATCAATGTCACCACTTCTTGTTCCCATGACCAATCCTTCAAGTGGAGTAAGCCCCATTGAAGTATCAATGCTCTTTCCATTTTTTACCGCAGTGACAGATGCGCCATTTCCGATATGGCAAATAATTAAGTTGATTTCATCTTTATTTTTGTTTAAGTAATTTGCAGTTTGAGTGGTGACATATTCATGACTTGTGCCGTGAAAACCATATTTCTTTATTTCATATTGGTCTGAGATGTTTGTAGGAATTGCATATGTGCTTGCAAAGTCAGGGATAGTTGCGTGGAAAGCAGTATCGAAAACTGCAACCTGCGGTGTGTTTGGAAGAAGATTACGCAACCCTTTAATGCCGGCTAAATGCGCTGGATTGTGAAGTGGAGCTAACGGAATTAAAGATTCAATATCTGAAATGACTTTTTCGTCAATTAAAACCGGCTGATTGAATTTTGATCCACCGTGGACAACTCGATGACCAACTACTGCAAATTCTGACAGAGAAATATGTAAATCGTTGAGTTCAGCAACTGCAATTTCTAGTGCTGCATCGTGATCTTTTGCAAATCCAGTTTCACCAATTCTCTCAACATTTCCTTTTGCTCTAACTTCTAAAGAGGAAAAATCAAGAACTTGGTATTTCAATGAAGAAGAGCCGGCGTTGATTACCAAAACCAAAGGTTTCATTTAGCTTGTGCCTTTGAATTTGTTTGCGCTTGAATTGCAGTGATTGCAACTGTGCTGACTATGTCTGGAATTGTGCAACCTCGCGACAAGTCATTAACTGGCTTTTTCAAACCTTGAAGGACTGGTCCAACTGCGATTGCGTTCGCAGAACGTTGGACAGCTTTGTAAGCAGTGTTCCCAGAATTCAAATCTGGGAAAATTAAAACTGTTGCTTTTCCAGCAACCGCATTGCCTGGCATTTTTGCTTCAGCAACACCTGCATCAACTGCGGCGTCGTATTGGATAGGTCCAGCTATTGGCAAATCAGGTCGAGCCGCTTGCAGAATTTCGGTTGCACTACGAACTTTTTCAACATCAGCTCCAGTTCCAGAATCACCAGTCGAATAACTCAACATTGCAACTCGAGGTGTTATTCCAAAAGCCTTCGCAGTCTCAGCTGTCGATTGCGCAATCTCAGCTAGCTGGTTTGCATTTGGATCTGGATTAACTGCACAGTCGGCGAATGCAAGAACTCGATCTGGCATACACATCAAGAAGGTGCTTGAAACAAGTGAAACACCTGGGACAGTTTTTATGACTTCTAGCGCTGGGCGAATTGTTTCGGCTGTCGTATGAGTTGCACCCGATACCATTCCATCTGCATAGCCTTTGTAAACCAGCATTGTTCCGAAATAACTTGGGTCGGACATACGGTCGTACGCATCTTGCCAGCCAATTCCCTTATGAGCCCGAAGCCTCGCGTATTCATTTGCAAATTCTTCTCGAAGCGAAGATTCATCAGGATCAACAAGATTTGCCGCTGAAATATCCAAACCTAAATGGCGAGCTAGAGTTTTGATTTCCTCTACTTTGCCGAGAATTGTTAGATTAACAATTCCGCCATGTAGTAATTCATCTGCAGCTCGCAATATTCGTTCGTCATTGCCCTCGGGCAAAACTATGTGTTTCTTTTCAGATCGCGCCTTCTCCAAAATATTTACAGTGAACATCAGTGGAGTGATTACGACTGTTTCACTTAATTGAATATTTTTTTCAAGATCATCGATAGCAACTCCCGCTGTAAATTCTTTAAGTGCGGCCGCAATTTTTCGGCGGCTTCCTGCGCGAATTTGGCCCGGGATTTGATCCAATTTATGCAGTGTTAGATAAGTATCTTCTTTCACAGCAATCACTGGCAGATGCGAACTTTCAAGTAAACGCATAGTTACTGGATCTGGCACAACCCCGCAGGTCAGAACCAACCCAGCGGGACTTGGAAGTTCGGGACTACTCGCGACCGCGGCAGCTGCAACCGCCAAGTCGTCACGATCTCCCGCAGCTACCAAGAGCACACCTGAATCAAGTAAGCCGAGAACCATTGGTACGTGACCTGAACCTGCAACATATTTATCAACTTCGCGTTGCAAATCTGGACCTTCGCCAGAAATTATTTCGCCGCCGAGACCTGCTGCAATTTCATCTATCGTGAGTGCTGATAGAACTGGCACTTCGCTCAAGACATACACGGGCTCTTTGATTTCATCATGTGTTGCCATAGAAGTTAAGACATTGTCTCGATTTTCTGTTGCAACTCGATTGATAATAGTTGAAACTATCGAACAACCATTTTCAACAAGCACGTGTCTGGCGTGGCCTGCTGAGGTTGCAACCTCATCCGCAGATAAATCATTGCCAGAGACAATTAACAAAACCGGACTTCCCAAATTAGTTGCAAACATTGCGTTTAGTTCCAGCTCTGATGAAGCGGTTGGACCTAGAAAGTCACTGCCAATAATCAATGTGAAGTCGTATTTCGTTTTTATATGATTGTATGCATCAACAACCTGTGAAATGACTTTTTCGGTGTTGCCCTGTGCAAGACTTGCCGCAATATCGTCATACTCAAAAGGACAAACATCTTCGTAAGCGATGTCTAAGTTGTATTGAGCAATCAGCATTTCTATTAATGCATCTCGTTCTTCATATCCAGGAGTAATTGGTCTAAATAGGCCTATTCGACCCACTTTTCTCGCCAAAACATCCATAACCCCAAGAGCAGCTACGCCTTTTCCCGCACGTGCAGAAGCGGCGGCTATGTAAAGGCTTTTAGACACAGTCAAACCCTAATCTGTTAGCAAATTATGGCGAATAGGGGATTTTTGCCTATTACGCTTACCGCCTATTCATTATTGAGAGTGTTTGTAGATGGCAAAGTCGGTAAATATCGATCCACAGAGTCTGGGATTGAAGAGAATTGATACGCCACCAGCATTTAGCGAATACCTAGTAAAAGTCTGGAAGTTTCGCGAATTTATTTTTCGGTATGGGATTGCCAAAATCAAAGGTGGCGCTGCCACAAACAATCTCGGTTTGGTTTGGGAGATACTCGATCCACTTCTTTTGAGTCTGGCCTACTACTTGGTCTTCGGAATATTGCTCGGAACTCAAAAAGACTCTTCTAATTTTCCACTCTTCTTGATAGCTGGTGTGATGACGTGGAAGTTATTCCAAAGCACACTTATTAATACTGCAAAATCTCTCTCCCGCGGTCGCGAACAAGACATTGTGCAAACCAGCACAATCCCGCAACTGGCAATTCCAATAGCAACCGCGGTGCAATGGTCTATCAAGTCACTGCCGGTGATGATTTTGCTTTACCCAGCTTCACTCTTACTAGGAGCACCAATCTCCTTTAAGTGGCTTGCACTTCCTTTCATTTTTGCACTCACTTCCTTTGCTGCCTTTTCAATGGGATTAATGGTTGTTCGACTAGTTGCGCGAATTCCAGACTTACTCAATTTAATTCAAGTGACTATGCGAATGATGTTTTTCATGACTGGTGTTTTCTTTTCAGTAAATATTCGTTTTGAAAAAGCTCCAGAATGGGTGCAAACAATCGTATTGCACAATCCATCTGCAGTTGCATTAAATCTTTGCAGATCTGTTTTCCTCGAAGACATCCCAATCTCTTCTGGGCAAATTACAGGGCTAGTAGGTTTATCATTGACTTTGTTCATGATTGGCAGTTTTATCTTCTGGCGAGATGAGCGCAAACATGGCTAAGAAGCAACCAGTATTAGTCGCAAAAGATATTTCATTAACTTATGAGATAAAAGCGTTACGTCACAACAAAACTAGATGGACAAAATTCACCAGTGCAATTTTTGGCCACAAGAAAACCATTCACGCACTAGAAAAAATGTCCATAGTCTTAAATTCTGGTGAGATTATTTGCTTGGTTGGAAGTGCTGGCTCTGGAAAAAGTAGTCTCATCGAGACACTCGGTGGCGCTGTCAAACCTGACACTGGTGAAATCTGGGCAGCTGGGAGTCCAGTCGTTTTGAATGGAAATTTCACTTTTTTTGGTCAACTAAGTGGTTTAGAAAATATTCGTTTAGCACTCCTTTCCATGGGAATAAATAAGTTTGACACTGCTCGTCTTTCAAAAGAAGTGCTAGAAGTTGCGAAGATCAAAAAGCAGGCACATAATCCGATTAGCTCCTACTCGAGTACCACAAAAAAGAAATTGATGTTGGAAGTTGCGTTTGCCCAACAACCGAAAGTTCTCCTGATTGATCAAAGAATCAAGATGCGGGGAGTTGAAGAGCGCGAAGAATTCGAAAAACGGATCAAATCATTAGCCAAAGATGGCTGTTGCATAGTTTTCGTTGGTCTACCAATCAAACAAATCTCAAGAATTTGCAGTCGAATGGTTTGGCTAGAAAATGGACAAATCAAGGAGGATGGAACCCCGGCTCGTGTTGTACCATTATTTAGAAATCGAAGAGTATGAAAATACTTTTCATAGGCGGAACTCGGTTCGTTGGTCTTGCGATGGCGCGCGAGGCAATTGCACGTGGTCACGAAGTCTCCATTTTCCACCGCACTGAGAAAATTCCAGTAGGAACTGAAAAGGCCACACATCTAATTGGTGACCGCACAAAAGATTTCACTAGCTTGCAATCCGGTAACTGGGATGCTGTTATTGATGTTTGCGGTTATCGCCCACATGAGATTCATGCCTTATATGACGTCTTAGCTGGGCGGATTAAAAAGTATGTCTTTATTTCAACTGTTTCGGTTTATGCAGACGATATCGCAGACAACCTAGATGAGACTGCAAAGTTTGTAGATGTTTCAGTAATTGACGAGAAAGACCCAATTACAGTTCCAATTGATTGGCAAACCTACGGTCCGCTAAAAGTTTTATGTGAAGCAGCAGTAAATGAACATTATGAAAACAACTTAATTATCCGACCAACTTATGTAATTGGGCCTGATGACTACACAAACCGATTCAATTTCTGGGTAAAAAAATTCATAAAGAACGAAATTGTTGAACTGCCGATAAACCCAAATACAAATTTGCAATATATAGATGTACGCGATTTAGCCAAGTTCACATTAGATGCTATTGAAAATGATCGCAGCGGCGCTTTCCACGTATGCGAATCCAGCACTAAATTCAATAAAATAATCGAAACCATCAAAGCCGTCACAAATTCAAAATCTGAAATTATGTCTGTCGACTCTTCGGATGATTCGAAATTCCCACTCTGGTCTGAAACGGATTTAGGTGTGCTTTCAATGGATCCTGCTAAAGCAAAATCTGCAGGTCTAGTAACTAGGGCGCTTGAAGACTCCATTCGCGATATCGTTTCCGAAATTTCTTAATTTGGGCCTAAAGCCCCAATCAAAATCCGACATTTTGCAAAATTCTTTACTAATCTTTGCCGCTTAATCGGGGGTTAAATGGAATCGCAACAAGTGCCGAAGTCCGAGCGCATCATTTTCGAAGCGATTCGACAGCAGCTGCTTCCTGGTGAAGAAATGATTGAACGTGTTCGTTTCTCAGATACTCGGCATGGTGATGTTGAGGCAGATGCTCTTATTTTTATACCAAATGCAGGTGTGGCAGTTCTCGAAATTAAAGGCGGAATCATCACCTTTGCAGATGGGCAATGGACAGTAAACGATGAAACTGGTTATAGCAGGCGCATCAATCCGGTCGAGCAAGGTCGCAAAGCGAAACATGCTCTACGCCGATATCTAGATCGGCAATCCGAATGGCAACATGGGCTGATTCGTTCAGAATGGTTTGTTGCAATGCCCTTCACACAAGTAGAAGGCGATATGGGCCCTGAAGGTCGTCGTGAACTTTTAATCGGAAAATCAGATGTACCAAATATGCTGAATCAGATTCGAGAAGTTCTTACTTCTCCCCTAAACGCTGACTCATTTCCAACTAAAGAACACATCGATTTAGCAATCACTCTTTTGAAGCGCCCTACCAATGGTGACCTAGTAATTGGTTATGGTCCTTTTGAAAATAGAAAAGTTCGCGGATTGAGCTTGGGAATTGTGATTGCGGCACTCAATGCTGCTATTTGTTTTTCTGGGTTCAATGTCGAAGTTGAGTTTGCAGCCGTATTAGTCAGCATCCTGGTGTCGCTTGGACTTGGATCGATGGCAATGCAAGCGGGTTTGCTTGGTAACAAACACACAAAGTTTTATGCATCTATCGGAGTAATTGCATCAGTAATAGGTTTTGGTCTTGGTTATGTTGCTCATGACAAAACTCATCATCAAGTAGCTTGCAACACGAATTATTCTGGATGCGTTCCACAACAATCAGATGTGGATTGCGCGGATTTAAATGAACCAGTGAACGTTGTTGGTGTTGATGTTTATGCACTTGATCGCGATGGCGATGGACGTGCTTGCGAATGGAATGCGAAAACCAATTAGCTACCAGATGTGCGGTTCGTAGGCCCCAATGGTTTTTATGAAATAAGCACCCTGTTTCAGTACCACCACTGATATCGAGGCATTTCCAATTCCTGGGCTGTAATAAGTTTCACTTGATAAAGCTTTCAGCAAAACCATCATTGCAGTTCCATGCATGGTGACAATTACTCGACCCGGGTGACAATCAATCAGAAGAGAGTCAACTCCAGCGAGCAGGCGCAATTTAAGTTCGCGATAGGTCTCTGTTTCACCTGTTTCATCCGCTGCAGCTAATGCATTCATCCTTTGCTTTTGGGAAGTCTGCGAAACAAACTTGTTCCAGCTAGTAGTTGTGAACTTCATGGTGTAGCCGAGTTGTCTCATCATGGCTTTTTGTGCCACGGTGTTTGAAAGCCCCGTGAATTTACCTAAATTCCATTCACGGAAATTCGCACTTTGTTGGATCTCAAGTGGATTTGCTAACCGAGCATTGATAATTGACGCTGTTTGAATTGCGCGTACGAGATCGCTCGAATAGAACTTCGAAAATGTTACTTGGCTCAAATATCTGCCAGTCCTACGGGCTTGAGCGCGACCTGTGCCAGTCAATGGTGTTTCAGACCAGCCAGTTGCGACATTGTTGACATTGTCTTCGGACTCACCATGGCGAACGAAATAGATTGGAACTCGCTCTAAGCATGTGGACGTAGCCGATATGGGTTTCGCGCTAGCTGTGCCAAGAGTTGCAAGCACAAATGTGATGACGCTTACAACCGTCTGAAGTACGCGCGAGGTTTTCATAAGTCAGGAATATATACCCTAGAGAATGGAGATTGAGCGAACTTATGGTTAAGGCATGAAAGAGGCTTTCAGGAATTGGGCCTTTGCCCTTCTACTAGTTTTGATTGCATTATCAATCTGGAAAGCATCAACTCTAATTCCTGAACCTTTGCCATCTAGAACTTTAACTAATTCCGCGTCACCAACTCCAACAGATCTTTCTGGTTGTTATGTAAATTGGAATGACACAAACAAATACACACTCAAAATTCTCACGTTTGAAGATCGAAAATTCACTGCATTTGTTGGTTATTACAACGATGGTTTTGATAGTTCATCTGGGAATTACGTTGGAAGTTTTAATAACCAAATTCTCGATGGCATTTATAGTTTTTCCGCTGAGGGTACAGAAAATAAGCGTGAATTAGTCTTCAAATATGTAGACAATGAGTTTATTGCTGGATTTGGCAAATACAAGGTGGTTGATGGCGTTGAGCTTTTGACGTCTATCACAAATGTGAAATGGTTCGAAAAGTACACATATTCCCCTGCAACAGACTGCAATCCACCGGAATAATTGGAATAAAGCTCGCGAAACTTGTGGCAAAATTGTCCCCATACTTGCCGGAGGAATCGTGAAGAAGAACTTACTCGCACTCATTGCAGCAACTTTGATTGCTGTCTTGGCGGCACCAGCAGCCTCAACCACTCCACGCGACCCGATTCAGCCACTTCCAAATGACCAAACCAAAATGAAATTGGTCAAAACTATTACCGGCGGTATTACTCCAAAGAGTGTACGTGCATCAAATACAGGTTTGGTTGCTGCGTTCAATATGATGTACCGACACACAATCACTATTTACGATGTGAACAAAGTCAAGCTAGTCAAAACCATTTACGACAAAGTTGATTTATCTAAATTTGGTATCACAAAGTGGTCAGGTGAAATGCGCGGCGCTCCTGTAGAAGGAGCATTCTCGCCAGACGGTAAATATCTGTACGCAACCAATTACTCAATGTACGGTGGCGGTTTTGGTCCTGAAGGATCAGACTTATGCAATTCTGACGCTGGACTTGATGACAGCTACCTTTTCCGAATCAATTTGAAAAATTTCAAAATTGATAACGCATACGAAGTCGGTGCAGTTCCAAAGGTTGTCGAAGTCACTCCTGATAATAAATATGTCTTAGTTACAAACTGGTGTGGATTTTCATTGGATGTTATTGATGTCGCAAAAGATAAAGTAATTAAGACACTGCCAATTGGCCGACACCCACGTGGAATTATCGTTTCACCAGATAGCAAATTTGCATACGTTGCTGAAATGGGTGGTGTTTATGTTCGTCGCGTTAATTTGCAAAACTGGAAGATTCACAAAATATATGTTGGTTCAGGTCCGCGCGCACTAGTGATTTCTCCGGATGGTCGCTACTTGTATTTGACGCTTAATACATCAGGTGGAGTTTTAAAGTTCGACCTTAAGACGCATAAGAAGGTCAAAGAAACCATCACTGGCTCGCAAGCTCGATCGCTCGCAATTAGCGACGATGGAACAGCGTTGTTCGTTGTTCACTGGGGAAGCGGCACAGTTGTAAAGCTACGCTCATCAGATATGAAGATTTTGCAGAAAGTAAATGTTTGTGATGCCCCAATCGGTGTCACTTTTGATGCTCTAACAGATCGGACTTGGGTCGGCTGCTACCGAGGGCAAATAAAGGTGTTTGACAACCGTTAACTTTTGTATCGAAAGCAAAACTTGAAAATTCTTTCGTTTCAATAGGTTTGAGCCATTAAATACTTTTGAAAATACTGACAACCTGCATTTGTATGGGTAAACTCGCCAAGCAACAAAGTACCCGTAAGGAGACAACCAGCTCGCCACAATGGCCGGGTCGGTTAAAAAAATATGAGCACTCAAATTAACTCGAGTGAAACAACGAACAACCCTCAAACCCATAGACGCTTGTCCAAGAACCCAAAGCCAATTTCATCCGAGCGGATTAAAGAGCTTTTGAATATCGAATGGGAAACTTTCAAGAACTCAAGCGCAAAGTCCGGAGTTGAAAATGCACTCGCGAGTGAGACCACTCCGCTAGGTGTGACATCTTCCTTCCAATATTGGGATCCATTCCCAATTTCAATCGCCTCAGCTAAAGGTGCGTGGATGAAAGATGTTGATGGTCGCGAGATGCTCGACCTATCAATGGGGTTTGGCGCAATGCTCGCGGGGCACCTAAACCCAAGTGTGCTAGACGAAATTCGCAAGACGCTGGATGTGGGAACACTTTTTGTTATGCCTTCACCAATTGCGCGCGATGCAACTGAACGCATGTGTAAGAGATTTGCAATCGATCAAATACGTTTCACAAACTCTGGTACTGAATCAACTATGTATGCAGTTCGTACTGCACGTGCATACGCAGGAAAACTTGGGGTCGTAAAAATCGAAGGTGGCTACCACGGTAGTTATGACCCGTTGATGGTTTCTGCAAAACCTGGTCTAGATCAGGTTGGTTCTGCAGAAGATCCAAATTCAGTTGCGCAACTTGCAACTGTTCCTGGTGATGTTTATGTTGTTCCTTACAACAATGCTGAATCACTTGAACGAGTTTTCAAAAAGCATGCAAACACAATCGCATGCTTTATCATCGAACCAGTTCTTGAGAATATTGGAATCGTTTTGCCTGACAATGGGTATCTCGAAAGAGTTCGTGAGCTTTGCGATGAATACAACATCGTCCTAATTTTTGATGAAGTAAAAACCGGTCTAACTGCTGGTCCACAAGGAGCCGCCCAAAGACTTGGTATCAAGCCAGATTTGATCACACTTGCAAAATCAATTGGTGGTGGTACTCCGATTGCCGCATTTGGTGGAAAACGTGAAATTATGGAAGCAATCACGCTAGGCAAGATGCAGCACTTTGGTACGTTTAACGGCAATCCCCTCTCTCTTGCAGGGGTGCGTGCGATAGACGAAGTTTGCACTACCGAAGCGCTAAAAAAGGCTGAAGAATTAAATCTCCAAGCGCTAAACCGAATCAGTGAGATCATCGATGAGTTCGAGCTTCCAGCCCACACCATCGGATTTGGTATCAAGGGATGTATCACCTGGGCGGTTACACCAGTTCGAGACTACCGAGATTACAAAGCGACTGACTTTGAAGTGGCTGAGCTCTCATTCCTATGGTCGCTAAACCGCGGAATCATCACTCCTCCAGGGCTAGACGAACAATGGTTAATCTCGCTTGCCCATGGCCAGCGTGAAATTGATCTTTTGGTGGAGAATTTCCGCGAACTTGCTGCAGCGTTGCGAAGTTAACTCAACCTGCAAGAATGCTCCAATGAAAAGAACCTCGAGGACACTAGTTGGCTTCGGGGTTCTCTTTTTGGTGTTCACTTTAGTGATTGCCGCCCCGACTAGTGCAACAAATTCATACGTCGAAGGCACTGACGAAGGTGCAGCTCTTTATGACCCGCTCAAAGTGAACGAAATTGCTTTGAATATTTCCGATGCAAACAAAGAGTCTCTTTATTGGAGCCCTGAAACCTACGTTCCCGCCAAATTTTCTATAACTATAGATGGCGTCACCACTGGTCCTTTGGATGTGGGAGTGCGCGTTAAAGGTGGTTGGGGATCTCTAAGAAATATTTATCAAAAATGCAGCTTTAGAATCAAGTTCAATTTTGTTGTGCCAAAACAAAAATTCATGGGCCTAAAGAAAATAGTTTTGAACAACATGGTGCAAGACGCAAGCATGATCCACGAACAACTTGCCTACAGATTCATGCGAGCAGTCGGCATTCCAGCTGCCAGAACTGGATACGCCAATGTGACTGTGAATAATCAACTTTACGGTTTGTATCTAAATCTTGAAGCAGTAGACAAAACAATGTTAAAACGTTGGTACAACGGCACAAATCATATGTTTGAAGGTGCTTACTGGACTGACGCAATTCCAGAACATTTTTGGAACTATGAACTTGACGAAGGTGACCCAATAACTTGGGAAAACTATCTAACAAGCGACTTGTGGAATTTTGTGAATCTGCAGACTCTGAGCGGCGATGAATGGTTTGATGCAATTTCACAAGTAGCTGACATGAGAGAACTAACTCGTCTCTTTGCGGCTGAACTTTTTATCTCACACTGGGATGGTTACACGTACACAATTTGGAACAACTATTACTTGCACTTTGATCTAGATGGGAAAGCAACAATTCTGCCTTCTGGAATGGATCAGACCTGGGGCGGCGGCTACTACCCATTTGTCGAACCATGGGGGCATGGCGTTCTTTACCAAAAATGTCTAGAAGTCACTAGATGTTACGAGATGTACATGGGTGCAATAGGCCGGGTAAAAACTGTTTATGAGTCACTTAACTTGTCAACTATGGCAAGCGAAATCCTTCCAGTAATTCAATCAAGTGTCTCAGCTGACACGATGAAGGAATACGGAAGTGACTGGACCTTCTATTTGCAAGACACAATCGACGATGTGCTTGTGAATAGAACTGCAGGTATATCGGACCTGATTTCTTCATACAAACCGAATCGACCTACCGGCTTCATAGCGCGGGATAAGCTAACTGGAACCATCACTTGGAATGACGACAATCTGAACAATGTGCCTCTTGTTGGCCACCAAATTCGGACCACAACTAATAATGTCAATTGGACTGATAGTGAAATTTTTGATGGCGATAGTGCTCAAATTCAATTAACACCAGGAGTTACAACTCAAGTCAGGGTTCGGACCATAAATGAAGTTGGAAGTTCAACTTGGTCGACACCTGTTTCAATTGCAACTCCGCATTTACCTCCTGCTCCAGTCGTGAATACTTCTAGAGCTGGAACAGATTTCTTGGTGGTCTGGGAAGATGATTCTTCACCTTCAATTGATATTGACAGCTACGATGTCGGAATTTCTGAAGACAACTCGAATTGGAGCTTTTCAAATCAAACCGAATTATTCACCAACTTCAGTCTAGATATCGGTCAGCAAATTTACGTCAGAGTGAGATCTATCAACTCAGCGGGGGAAAGTTCATGGAGCGAACCTGTTCGACTTTCGGTTGCCGCATTACCAAAAGTTAAACTCCTAAAATTTCAAAAATCTGGCGCTAAAGTGAAGGTTTCCTGGAAAGCGGCAAGCAACAAAAATTACACTATCACTGGCTATCGCGTTGCATCATCGCTAACCGGCCAGAGTTGGAAAAAAGCAACGTTCACAAATACAACTTCATTACTTTTTGCTCACCCCAATGGTAAGACCCGCTACTACCGGATTCAGGTCATAACCGAAGCTGGAAATTCTGCGTGGTCAACCCCAATTAAGTATGCTCGGAAATGATTATGAAAAAATTCTTGATTCTGGCTCTCTGGTTCACTAGCCTCGCGGTGCAACCAACAGCTAACGCCGTCGCAAATACTGTTGTCATCAATGAACTTAAATGCGATGGAATTGATGCAATAGAGCTCTATAACCCCACAAATTCACGTGTTGATCTAAGTGGATGGGCTCTAACGGATAGAAATCCAGCAACTGAAAATCCAACTCCGAAACATGTTTATCGATTCACAACCGGAAAAGTGATTGAAGCGAAAGGTTATGTTGTTGTTCGGCAAAACCCAGTCAACACCGGCTTGCTCTTTGGAATTGACTGCACAAGACAAGAAACAATTTACCTAGGTCGCGGAAGTGGGGTCCTATGGACTGAAGTAGACCGCATAAATCCACCAGCTTTTGAGGTCGGAAATACATATGGCCGAATCTCAGATGGCGCTTCCACTTGGGGACACACTGTCCCGACTATTGGTTCTGCAAATGAAAATTTGCTTCCGAAGTTAGTTGGTAAAACTAGTTACACATGCAAGGCAAAGTTGAAGTGCACAATTGCCCTAGCAGCCACACGCAACGGCACATTTTCTTTGGCTGCAGCAAAAACCGGAGTTGCGGTCACAAGTGCTGGCTCATTAACAATTTCGAAACGTAAGAAACAAACCATGACTGTAGGAATAAAAATCACTAATGGCTATGGCTATTCGACAACAACTTTGCAAATCAAGTTTGTTTAATCTCAAAAAGTTTTTCAAGAAGTCCTAATTTGTGACTTCGAACTCGCTCACCAGTTAATAAATCTAGAGTTGCACCAAACTTGCTGAATTTTCTCGGTTTCCATGTTATTGGCACAAGTTGTTCGGAGTTGGTACTCGAAAGTTCCAGCAGAGTTAAACCTGGCTTTAGCACCGCAGAAGATTTTGGAGTTGATAGCTCCACATTTGTATCGAAATCAAAGAGATGATTCTCATCCTCAGTCAAATAACTTGCGCGGTCAAAGACAGTAATCGCAACTGCAGTCATTTCCTGTTCTATCTTTCGCGCAAACAATGGATCAAACGCAGTATCGATTACATTTCGAATGAATTCGCGACCACCATTTTCAAATGTAATTCCAGGTTCTGCAATCCAAATCCTCTGAGGGTGCAAACTTCCTTTAACTTTTACCTCTAATTCGGGTTGCCCACCTCCAATAACTCGTGAACGAACCTTGAATCGACGTTTTGTCTTTCGAAATTGATCCGCGAATAATCTGCCGTCTGGTGTATCAAAGTAAGTGGTCTCTAGCCGAACTGAAGCCACTTTTTCAGAGAATTGAATCTCGGCATCTATTTCCGCTTCTTTCAAAAAGTATTTGCGAACATCTACATCTTTAACACGAAAATTTGTAGGTGAATTAGCTGGTTTTGGTTGGAGGGAAATCATTTATTCTGCAGGCTTGTAGACAACACTTACAGAAGTGGATTCTGATACATAATTGATTGATTTAGTTTTAACTACATTTACCTTGCAGTTCAACTTCTTTTCAATATAGTCAATTAGTTCTTTTTCAGATTCGAATACCGCACCGAGTGTCAGATTTACGTCTGTGTGAATATTCCGAGCCCGATATGAATCTGCAATCACCATAATAAGAATTAACATCGCAACAAGCGCTATTGACAATTCAATTGGATGAGTATCTATCGCAGTAATAAGAGACATTGTTAATGCCATGAAGAAATATGCAATTTCAATATGTTCAAATTCTTTACTTCTAAGTCGAATAATTGAAAGCACACCGAAAAGCCCAAAACCAACAGCAGCGCTTAAAGTGCTAGTTGCAAGCACAGTTAAAACCGAAAACAGACCGAGGTTTGCAGTAATGAAAACGGCGGCTAAGTCGCGACGCCGATAGTTGCGGAAATAGATACCCATGATCATCAAGTTGATGCCGACAAAATCCACGACAAAGCGCTCAGCGATGTCCCAGTAAAGTATTGAATAATCCATTATTTCCTCATTCCTAAGGAAAGAGTAGTGCACAAAATGTGGCCAAAACGGACCTACTCCTGGCTGCGAACCAGCATCAATTCAAACGGAACCCAACGGATCCAAGGATTGTCATCGTTATTTGGCTCTGGCAAATCAACCCGTTCGGCCCCAGTACTCGTCCTACGAATCATCCAAGTTGAACCGCCACCATCGAGACCAACTGCATGAGTTGCGCCTAAGCTCTTAAGCCACCTTGCGACTTGCGGATAGTTTGCACCACCAGTTCGATAGCCTGAATTGCTCGGGTCTCTCGATGCCGGAGACGCAGTAATCAGCCAATACTGGCCTGAATCGTTCCAACCAATTGCAGTTCGTGGGCGAACCTGGGAGCCTGTGACAGCACAAGTAGCAACAAGAGTTCCATCAGAAATAAGTTTGGTTCCATAACCAATAAAAGTTTCATATGGTTCATCATTCTTTGTCTGATATTTAGAAACAAAAGTTGCCGGCATTCCGACCGCCCAATCTTGGACGATTGGTGCTTGGTTTGAACCAAACTGAAAAACTAAATCTCCAGCTTCTTGAACGGTCATTGATCCACCCGACTTATTAATCTTCTGAATCACACCAGCGCGCACTCGAACTGAGGCATAACCTGCGACAGTCGCACCGTCGCCTGAAGTGCCGCGCCAGTTGTCGTCAAAAACATAACCTTGATTCGCATCAGGTAAATTCAAATTTCCATCAGCATGGTAATAATTCAACGTTCCCATCAAAAGTTTTTCGCCATTTACAGTTAATGTTGATCTATATCGGGCTTTAGTTTCAGCAATTGTGCGAATTCGATCTTGAGTCTCATCAACTGTCACTGTGGTAGTTGGACCGACAAATGCATTTCTAATATCTGGAGCAAGCAGTTCTGGAACTTGCAAGACATATTCGCCTTCAAGTACTTTTACGCTCGCACCTTCATTGAATAACGAAGTGATTTCGCCATCTTTAATCACAATTGTCAAAGCTCCTGCAGGAGTTTTTGCGCTCCAAGCATTCGTGAATAGTTTGACTTGATTAGACCCAACGCTTTTATTAATACCAGAGATAGGAAAATTACTTACTCCGATTTGCACACTTCCACTTGTCAAAAATCCACTAGCAATTGTTGGCTTGTTGTAAGTCATTTTAATTCTTGATCCAACTTTGATTGCTTTAATGGCTTTTGTTGGTTTGACAAACTGCACTACAAACGAATTTGGCTTCACCAAAACTGTAGCGCCTTTTGCAAAAATCTCTTTAACTTTGCCTCTTGAAACAACCCAGGTCAAGGCTTTCTTAGGGGTGGGATTCACCCATAGATCTGTATATATAGCGGTGTTCTTGCTAGGCAAATTTACTGAACCAAACTTCGCACTGGTTTTGGCTGCGGTAATGGTTCCAACTGTTTTGTAACCATGCGATTCTGGACTTCCAAAATCAATTGCTACCTGACGATTTACAAATTTATTGCGGATTCCATTTGCGGCATTACCAGTAGCTTGAATAACTGTTTCGCCAACTTTAGGCAAATAGCTTTTCCCGGTTAAATCAAAATCTATGATTTCATTGTTCGAAATCAATAAACTCACATC
The DNA here is from genome assembly GCA_024640585.1 of Micrococcales bacterium. The sequence goes on along the minus strand of JAHEEQ010000001.1, from coordinate 23,291 downwards.
GCCGACCGGAGTCGCTCTAGCTCGACGATAGTCGTAAACAACTACGCCATCTAATGGAAGTGCTGGCAGGTTTAAACCTGCGATTGTCTGAGAATTGCTATTTAGTTGAATCGAGCCTGTAGTCGACCAACCATCCGCAGGATCTGGAACTCGAGAAACTACACCTAATACCTTTATCCAATCCGGTGAATATCCACTTTGTTGATCGTATGCGAGCGGGAAGTAAATCAATTTCCCGTCCTCAAGTGCTGGTCCCCACGGGAGCGGATCTCCATAAAGGTTGAAGAAGTCTGCATTTATTGCAACGGCTGCATCATTATCAATGACGCTTTGGTGTGGATTCGAATAGCCTGGAATTAAAGTCCTACCAATTCTCCAATCAAATAAGTTCAGTGAAGATGAGGCTACTGATACTCGTGTATCTTCCCAGCTGTTGTGTGTCTCTCCGGCATCAAATTTCCAAGTATTTATACCTACACCAGGTTTTGGTGTGTATTCATGTTCTGGATTTGAAAGTGCCGGGGGTGCAGCGCACACATCAACCTCAAATTTCGAAGCGGAATTCGCTGGAGCACTCAAACTAAAAGAGAGTGTGAGCAGAAGCCCAAAAACTAAAGACTTCCTACTCACACTCTCTTCTTTCAGTAGTTATTACGCAGGTGGCAATAGTAAGAATTGAATCTTTTGCGCGGAATTGCCACCTCGACCTTGAGGTTCAACCTGGATATCAATACTGATTTGACCTACTGGCCATGGCATTGAATGACTGGAGTAACAATTTCCGATCTCCCAAGTTATCGTCATTAAAGGCTTCATGCCTGTATCGATCGCACTATCACTTGCCATACCAGTATCAGTGTAAGTCTCAGCATCACATTTTCCTGGACCAGGAGATGGCGGCTGTCCATCCACAGCTACACCATTTGGAATGTCAGGCGTATATTTCATACCAGCTAAATCGTAGAAAGTTCCTGTTTCTCCATCAATTGCTAAACGTTGTGGGCGGAACATTTCAATTTGCAGGATGGTTATATCTGTTAGATAAATCCTGTTTTGATCGCCAAAGCTAACTTCGCCGCCCTCGGTGAAGAAGTTTTGCCATTCTCCACTGTTTATTTTGTATCTAGTTGGCAATGGATGTGTGACGAAGATGAATCCAGCCGTTGAAGTAAATTCATAAGTCTTACCATCTAGAGTGGTGACTCTTTGAATAAAAGTATCCTGACCAGAAATTTCGGAAGGCGAAGTGAATTGCCAACCATGCTGTCCCACACCCTTGTTAGTTGGTAATCCTTCAATCTCAGAATTACTGATTCTTCCATTTCCAATTGTCCATTGGAAGTCGCCAGTATTTCCCACTTCGCCGATATCTACGAAATCAGCTGGTGCGTATGGCACTCCGACGCCTTTTAGTTCAGTCTTCACAACTTGTGAACCACAAACTTGTTGAATTGGTGAAATCACCATGCTCATTGTGTTTGATATTGCATCGGCAATTCGTTCAGGTGTTGCCTCATAATTAGAACCAGATCTGCCGTAAGCGTTGATATTTCCTTCAAAGTTTGGTTGCGTCGCTTTGAAGTTTGTGAAGATAAAGAATGAAGCTGCTGTTTCGCATGCAACATCATTAGCCGGAAGATTATTTGGTGGTGTTGGTGTTTGGCTATCTGCCAAATCCACTTTCGCATCGCCATCGTCATTTACATCGAAAGCATTTGTTAAGCCATCACCATCTGCGTCCGCACCTGCAAATGCATCGGTTTGATCTTCTACCGCATATACAGAAATCTTGCTGCGGCTAAATGGCGCAGTTCCGGTCTTACCGTAATTTCCAACACCTTTAGGTTTGTAATTTGCCGCTCCAACAGCTTTGGCTTTGTTGACTTTCGCTGACTTTGCAGCTGCGAGCCCATAACCTTGTTTCGCTGTGACGGTTTTAAGATTAATAACTCCATAGTCAACTGTCTTTGCTGTTCCAGGTTTAATCTGCGTAAAAACAGAAGTTTTACTCGCCCAACCCAAAACAACAGGTCCGTAATAATCGCCACCAGCTGTGGTAACCAATTGCAAGGTAGCTCCATTGATTCCCGCAACTGTTGGAGTTACTAGGGAAACAGCTTGTGTGGTTTTGGTGATCTTTTTAGTAGCCAAAACGCGGCCTGTTCGAGCCACGAGTAAAACTGTTTTACCTTTGGACGCCTTAAAGCTAGCCTTCACTGTGTACTTGGCTGCAAGAGATGTGCTTGCTGCAGTTGCCGGATTTGAAATCAAACTAAGACCCAACATGGAAACTGCAATTAGACCAATAATTTTGCGCATTTGCCCTCCCCGGCAATAGGTAGGGCAAATGTAGAGTCCCATGAGATAGATTCCTAGCCTTTCTCATTGCAACATAGGTAACTTAACCAATTCTTTTCCGTAAGTACCCTACGCTCAATGGAATGCAAAAAGGAGCCAAATTGAGCACGGAAGCGAAATTCCGTCCCGATATTCAGGGGCTTCGAGCAATAGCCGTTTTATTAGTAATCTTTGATCACGCTCAAATTTCAGGTTTCGGTGGCGGTTTCATTGGGGTGGATGTTTTTTTCGTTATCAGCGGATTCGTTATCACAGGCTTGTTACTTCGCATGCCAGAACGCAATCTGTTTGAAAATCTAAAGACTTTCTACACCCGGCGCATCTTGCGCATTGTTCCAGCAGCGACCCTTTTGATTTTTGTGACTGTATTTGCCGCGTTTTTCATACTACGTGACAACTTCAACAACCAGTTACTAACGGATGCGAAATGGGCAACGCTTTTTTCCGCCAACTTTAGGTTGATTAATTCAAGCGCTGACTACTTCATCGCGGGTGCTGACCAATCTTTATTGACACATTTTTGGTCATTGGCAGTTGAAGAACAGTTCTATTTCATCTATCCGCTGGTCATCTTTACCATTTCATATTTAGGAAATCACAGTCGATTGCGAAATACTCGCATTTTCCTAATCTGCGCAGTTGCTGCGTCAGCTATTTGGAGTGTGATTTACACAAGTTCAAGTGCAATCGCGGCGTACTACTCACCATTCACTCGTTTTTGGGAGTTAGCACTTGGCGGTCTTGTCGCTTGCATTCCGATTTCATGGGCAGAAAAAACTAAACGCATAAATGGGCTGATTTCAATATCCGCCATTATCGTTTTGATTTACGGAGTCTCTAGTCTTTCGGAGGGTTCGGCATTCCCAGGAATTAATGCGTGGATTCCTTGTGGAGCAACTGCCCTCATCATTTGGAGTGGAAGTCAACAGTTTGGAAAAGGTCCAGTTCATTGGCTTTCGGGTAAAGCCATCACATACGTTGGCGACATTTCTTATTCCTTGTATCTGTGGCATTTCCCGTGGCTATTGCTTTCAGCTAGAGTTCTAGAGGTTTCAATAACCCAACAAATCATGGGGATTTTTGGCGCATTTGCATGTGCGATGATTTCTTACCACTATTTCGAAAACCCCATCCGCCATTCAGCCAAATTGCAAAAAGACAAATTCGCGGTACTTGCAATTTTGCTAATTTCGATAGCAATTGTTTGGGATGGAAGTTTGATTGTTGAGTATTTCTATCTCAATAGTTAATTGAAAGTCATTTTCCCTTTTGACTTGAGATTAACATTAAATAAATCTTGCATTTGTGCAATTACATAAGTGGCCAAGACATTTTGTCCAACCCAAGTGAAGTGAATTCCATCGCTTCCGCGAATCTTTTGATTGCGTCCATTCACTTTTGCCCATTCGCGATATTTTCCTCGACTGTCGGCAATGTAGTCCCAAGTTGAAACAAAAGATGAACCAGAATTTTCAGAAACCGCACCAGAGGAACGGTCGTTCAAAACTTCCATGTAGCTTGCGAAGTATGTTGATTGCATAACAGGCAAGCCGACCCATAGTACGTAAGCACCAGAATCGATAGATTGAGAAATCATTTTCGTGGCTTCGGATTCGTATTTGGCATTCCATTTCTTCGTGCCAAATTCAACAACTGAACCGTTGATTTTCATATTTTGATGATCATTGGTTCCAAGCATCACAATCACAAGGTCGGGATCGCTTTCAGCGATAAAAGGCCTGATTTTTTTCGGCCAGTTATAGAACCAAGAATTTGAAAGTCCAGTTGATGACTTACTTTTGATTACTAAATTGATACCTTTTGTCGCTTCGAGTTGACGTTGCATACCGTACGCAAGATTGTTTCCAAGCGAATCTCCAACCACCAAAATATTGCACTTACCTGCAGAAGGTGCGTTTGTCTCAGCAAGTAGATCAAAATTGCAACCTTTTGATTTCTGAGATTTGTTTATTGCAGAAAGCACAGCTGGGATATTTAAAGATTCAGTGGGTGAATTTGAAACTGATGGGGTTCTAGTGACTTTTGGCGCGTTGAGGATAGCTTCGTTAGTGACGGCATTTGCACTCGTAAGCAAATATCCAGCTCCTAGCAAAAGAATCAGAATTGAGCTTAAAGTTAGTCGCAAAGCACGATGTTCTAAGTTCATTTCAACTCCTAATACCAGTCTAAGTTTACGCTCAACTCAGGATTTTTGAGATATCAATACCTATTGCACTCGGCAAAATAGTCGGTGCATAGCGTTTGACAGAGCTGCCATCAGGCGAAATTAAGAACTTTGTGAAGTTCCACTTAATGGCACCGCCGAACAAGCCACTCGTACGTTTTTTTAAGTACTTAAAAATCGGATGCGCGCTGGAGCCATTGACTTCGATTTTGGTAGATAGCAAAAAATCCACGCCGTAATTAAGTGAGCAAAATTCTGCGATTTCATTGTCGCTACCGGGTTCTTGGCGTGCGAATTGATCACAAGGAAAACCAATGACAACAAGCCCTTTGTCTTTATATTTTTCGTGCAACTGCTGCAAACCTTCATATTGCGGCGTAAGACCGCATTTACTGGCAGTGTTTACGATCAAGATTGCATTGCCTGCAAACTGGTCCAACTTAACTGTTTCACCTTTATTTGTGGTGAAGGAAAGTTCATAAATTTCACTATTCACGGTCGAAGGTTATCTCGCCGGCTAATTCGCCGAGCATGATGTCAAAACCATCGCCAAAGAGTTTTCGAGTCGTGGCATTGAGTTCTGCTCTCAATTCCAGAAGTTTCGCATGACCTGCCTTCGGCCCATGAAGACCTTTGCCTGCCACTGGCACGCACTCGTCGAGTACAGATGCCATGCCTTCAAGCCAATCGGCACCACGTGAATACTTATCTAGCCAAGGCGCTATCTCTTGACGCAATAGAGGCGCGCAAAAGTTTTCAGAACTAATCGTTTTGTGGTTGTGACGAATTTTCGTTACGGCCTCTCGTGCAGCTGCTGCCGCTTTTGCTGGTTCGCCATTTCGCCATGCAGTTGAACATGCACCAATAGTGGTATTGAACTCAGGTGACCAGTGACCTGTCATACCTAAAGTGTTTCGGAAAAATTCACGAGTCGCTTTGCGATCATCTTCATTTGGAATTAAATCAACAAGAGCTGCTTCCCATGATTCAAATGCCGCATATTTTTCGGTCGACCATAAGTAGTCGCCAATAGTTCCGAGAGAAATAAGTGAAGCTTCAAAAAGCTCCATTGGATTTGCAAGCAACCCTGCAGAATATTTATGCAATCCTTTTTCGCGACCATCAATTGGTCCAATGTGAAGTCGATTTGCCATTGAGCCGTCGTTGACTGGGTAGTTGTCCCAATAAAAAGGTGGACGACGTGTGCTGCGATCGAAGACCACAGCATCGGCAATATCTAAGTAACTGCTGCAGATTTCTCTACCTGTCCACATTAAATCAATTTGCGGATGAAGTTCATCACCCATGACATTGCAGTAAGGCTCGGTGCCTCGTCCTGCGTAATGCATCGGACAAAGAATTACGTGCGCAAGTGGGTTTGCATCAACCAACTTGGCCCGAACGCGATTTGCAAAATCTGCGTGTGCTTGAGCGACATTTCCATATTTCGCTAAATCATTTTCATGCGTCAATGTATCTGGAATGTCGTCAAGCAAAAGTCCGAAATGAGTTGCACCTACAGACGCCATTTGCAAAAACTTATCTACAACAGCCTGTACATCTTCATCACTTGAATAGGTAACCGAAAGACCTGGAGATACACACGCAGATACGTCCACAGCATTTTCGTTACCTCGTGCGATTAAATCGGCAAGCTCACCCATAAATTCATCATTAAGCGGATTTCGCCATTGGAATCTTTGCCATTGTGCGTCTTTAGGCGCAATTAGATAGAGATTCATGCCGAAATCGCCGAAGTGCTCAACACCTTTCAAGCGTTGGGCATGTGTCCAAGGATTTCCATAAAATCCTTCGACCACACCTCGCCATCGAAAATCTGGTCTGTCTGTGAGTGCGAGAATTTCTTTTGAATCAGAGTTTATCCATTTACGTATCGCATTTAAAGCCCAGCGAACCGAATTCAAATCCGTCGCAGCAAGTTTGATATCAATTTTATTTCCTGCAGTAGTTGCATTTACTTCAAAAGTTTCGCGAGTCATTGCAGTTGATTTGGTGACCTCAAGAGTGACATCAAATTCTTTGAAAGCAGCGTGATGGCGTTTAAAAAAGAAATTGATGATTGACTTTTGCTTATCGTTTGCACCCGAAATTGCGACCACGTTTGCTCCTAACCAGCTTGCAGATTTATTAAACGAAAATCATGGTCGCGAACCATTGCATCCTTCAATAACTGTTCACGAACATCGGTTGGCATTCCACCATTGTTGACGATTGCAGCGTGCATCAACGCGCCTACTACTGGTACAACTGACAAAACTGAAGAGACAAATTTATATGAAGAACTTTCGATTATTTGCGTAAATGCGTCGTCAAAAATCTGGTTTTCGGCTGTGTGCAATCCGCCTGCTCGAATGAGGGGAATCGGGCCATTGAAATTCATTTGAGAAACCATACCCAAAACATCATGTGCATGTTGACGAGCAGTTGAAGCAACTAATTCAATCGCTGCATCATCTCCGTCAAGAGCCAACTCAAAAAAGATTGGCGCAAGCGCCTCATCGATTCCTAAGTTTTCGCGAGCAACAGCTTGGAAAAGGCTGTGTGCATTTGGCTTGCCGAGTTCCTTTAGAACCTGATCAAACATGGCTGTTTTTGGGCGTTGACCGTGATACATCTGTGCAACAATTTCAAGGGCACCACTAACGATTTGTCCCGCTCCGCCACCTTCGCCTAAGTGCATACCTAAAGTTTCTCGAGTGACTTGACCATCACTTGCAACCGTTTTCCCACCCGTTCCTGCAATTGACGCTACGCCAATGCCGCTTGGGCTTCCAGCGAATAAAACTGCAAATGCATCATTCAAAACCATCGGTTTGCAACCAAGCCCAGTTTCAGAAATTGCTTTTGCCATCATTTCGCTGTCGCTTGGCCAGTCGATTCCAGCGAGCGCGAATGATGCGTACTTAACATCATTTCGATTGACATTTGCGTCAAATAAAGCTTCGTCGATTGCAACAAATAGCTCACGAACAGATGCAGTGAGACCAACTCTTTCCCAATTGCCAGTACCAGCCACACCGACTCCAATGATTTGACCTGTTGAATTCATGACTGCGGCGTGAGTTTTTGTGCCGCCTGCATCAACACCTAGATATACATCAGTCATCTAGTGCTCCAAGTAAACCTTTGTGTTCTTCTTTCAAACGCTTCCAGAGTTTTGGTGCAATTGAAAGATCTGGACCAAGCGGATTTGCAATCAATGCTCTTAGCGCAGCATCAGTGTCTCCATGAACTGCGGCTTGAATAGTAAGCAATTCGAAATCTTTGACTGTATTGACAAGTGCGTGGACATCAGGTCGCATTGCAGTGGTTGCGATTGGTGTAGCGCCATTTGCATTTATGGTGCAGGGAATCTCCATGACTGCATCAGAAATCATGCCCGGCACTGCACCTTTGTGTTTGGCGTTGACGATGTGGATTGTGCCCGCATCGCTTGCAATATCCGCCATCAATTCCGCAGCCGAATCAGAGTAATAAGCACCGCCACGTTTCATTAGCTCTTCAGGCTTGTGGTTCAAATCAGGATCTTGGTATTTCTTGAAAAGTTCTTTTTCGATTTCCATCACTTCGCTTGCGCGTGTGTTGTGTTTCTTTTGGTATGACAACCATTGCTGAGTCTCGTAGTAGTAGAGCAAGTAATAGTTTGGAATTGCTTCGATAGCGTCAATACTTTCTGGCTGCCAAATTGGGTCATCATCGCCAGGTGCTTGTTTTCCGGTTAATCCACGGAAACCTTTGATTGCGTCATTTGAAAGATCTTTTCCTTCAAAACGAAGTCCTCGAACCCAAGACAAATGATTCAAACCCACATAGTCGAGTTCTAGGTCTTTGAATGGTTTGCCTAAAGTTGTTGAAATTTCATTCTTAATATTCCAAGGAACATTACATAGACCAATTGTGTTTAATTCAGGGCGCTCGGAAAGTAAAGCTTCTGTAATCATTCCAGCAGGATTTGTGAAGTTTAGAAGTTGAGCACCCGGCGCATGCTTCAAAATTTCGTCAGCAAGTTTCAAAGCAACCGGAATAGTGCGAAGGCCTTTAGCAAATCCGCCAACACCGACAGTTTCTTGTCCAACTAAATTGAATTCACGGCCAAGCATTTCGTCACGATGACGTGCTGCTTGATTTCCAATGCGAAATTGGCTGACCACAAATCGTGCACCTTTAACAGCCTCCGCTTGACTGTTGGTGGTTTCAATTTCGATTCCACCACCAGAGGCTGCAACCATTCTGCGAGCAAAATCACTGACAATTTTCAATCTTTCGAGGTCGATGTCGCAAAGTGTGATTGTGGTGATTGGCAAACGATCTCGACGCAAAAGGACACCATCAATAAGTTCTGGTGTGTAGGTTGAGCCGCCTCCAATAACTGCTAATTTCATAACGCGATGTCTGCACTTTCACGTGCTGCTGAATAGGCGTTTGAACGCCTTGCAAATACAGTGTCTTGGGCAATCTTTGTTCCAAGTGCACTTCCACCTAACAAAATCGCATTGTCGCCCAGTTCTGAAACTGCAATGTCTGGTGCATAAGGAACTATGCGAGCAGTTATTGCACGAATTTCGGCCAAAAGTACATCCGCCTGCCTACCGATACCACCGCTCAAAATCACAGACTCAACATCGATAACTGAAGTAATTGCAGAAACATAAAGTGCAATTCTTTCGGCGACATTTGCAACGACTGCAAGTGCTAGTGGGTCTTTGAAACGTGCGGCTTGAAAAATGTCAACTGTTTTGTATGGCGTTACAAGTTTGGTGTCTGGATAGTTATTGGCGATTGAAGCTGCAAATGCTTCGATATTTCCGCTTGATGGGTCGGTGCTGCTATGACGCACATCTTCAGCACCTGCCAACGGAATGTAGAAAATTTCACCAGCAGCGCCGCGGTGGCCACGATGTATTTCGCCATTGATTATTAGTCCTGCACCAATACCGGAACCAACCGAAAGCACTGCAAAAGTATCGATATTTTTTCCGGCACCAAAATTCTGTTCTGCAATTGCAACTAGATTCACATCATTTTCAACCACTGGTTTGAAATTGAATTCTTTTTCCAAAACTTCGGCGAGCTTCACGCCTTCAAGTTCGCCGATTGTTCCGGCAATTGCAATTTGACCAGCTGCAAGATCAACAACACCTGGTGAACCAACTACAAAACTCAAAATATCTTTTGGCTTGTATTTGGATGTAGCCAAAACTTCTTCAACTGCCGAGTGCATTGTCTTTATTACATTTGCCAAAGTGGTTTCGGTAAGTGGATGACTTGCAACCGCTAATTGAGTTCCATTGACATCACCAACAGATGCGCGGATGAATCTCGCACCGATATCGACAGTCAGTACAGCACCAAGATTTGAAACTGCATAGAACATAGATTTTGCACGCCGCGGATCACCACTCATCGGCATTTGCTCTTCTACCAAGCCAACATCAACGAGTGCGCGTAAAACCTGTGCAGAAGTTGGGCGCGAGAGTCCTGCAAGGCGGGCAATTTGGGCAGCATGTGCTGGGCCTTGCTCCCGCAAAATATCAAGGACACGGCGTTCGTTCAATTCACGTAAGTATGAAGGAACTACTTGAGCAGTTAGATCACTCATCGGTCCTCCAAATTCTTAGTGAAAATAGGTTAACTCTGTTAAGCGCCTACCCTTGTTGCGTTAGGATACTTTACAATAAATCGCCAAATCCGCCTAACAGATTGCCCCACAAACAGAAGGAGTGCCTCTCATGACATTTCACATCGACGCTGAGATATCCACCCAGCCCGAAAATTGGCTACAGGCAGCGGCCTTGTCTGAGCAATTTCGTGAGATCCTGCCCCAAAAGGGTGAGCGGGTGGCTGTTGTTGGCTGTGGAACCTCTTGGTTTATGTCTATGGCATTTGCCCTACTTCGTGAGAGCACGGGGGCTGGAGAAGCGGACTCATTTACCGCAAGCGAAATGAACTATCGCAGGTCTTACGACCGTGTGATTGCCCTGACTCGAACAGGCACCACGACCGAAACCGTCAGAGTTTTGAACCAACTCAAAGGCAAAGTTCCAACAGTCGTAATCACCGAAAAACACGAATCGCCAGCAACTGAAGCAGCAAGCCATTCGATCGTCTTGGACTTTGCCTCTGAAAAGTCTGTGGTCTCGACCCGATTCGCTACCAGCACTTTGGCACTACTTCGCGCTCATATCGGCCAAGACCTAACGCTAGCTAGCGAACAGGCAAAGGCAATGCTCAGCGAATCCGTTGAGACGTATGCATCCGCTGAACAAATCTCTTTCCTCGGCACCGGCTGGTCAATTGCAATGGCTAGCGAAGCCGCTCTAAAGACTCGTGAAACCGCACAATTCTGGGCAGAAACACATCCAGCCATGGATTATCGACATGGGCCAATCTCTATTGCACAGCCAGGTCGTGTGGTTTGGTGCTTCGGAACACCACCTGCAAATCTCCAAAAGGATGTCGAAGCGACTGGTGCATTTTTCGAAACCCGCGACATCGATCCAATGGCGCATTTGGTCCTTGCCCATCGCACTGCAGCAGAACTCGCTCGCAAGCGAAATGTGAATCCAGACCAACCACGTCACCTTTCACGCTCGGTTGTTCTATCCTGAACTCATGACTTCTATCCGCGCATCGAAAATCGTCACACCTGAAAAAGTAATTTACAACGGTGTCCTATCTTTCAATGATGCTGGATTGATAACTGATATTTCAGATGACCAGAATATTGAAGCCGATATCACCACAGACGGAACACTGATTCCTGGATTTGTAGACATTCATTGCCACGGTGGTGGTGGCTTTTCATTCGACGACATTTCAAATGCAGAAGCTGCTGCAGGTTTTCATTTACAACACGGGACCACTTCCGTCTTGGCAAGTTTGGTAAGTGCACCGGTTGAAAAACAAATTTCACTTATCAAGCAACTTTCGGCGTTGGTGCCAAAAGATGCAATCGCCGGAATCCATCTTGAAGGGCCATTTCTTTCTGGTGCAAAATGTGGTGCCCAAAATCCGGCTGTACTTACATCACCTGATGGACAATCAGTTAAAGAAATTGTCGAAGCTGCAAATGGCACGTTAAAAATGATCACCATGGCGCCCGAACTTGAAAATGCAATCAGTGCAATCGGTGAGTTTGTTAAGAACGGTGTGACAGTTGCACTTGGTCACTCAGATGCAACTTCTGACGACGCAATTTCGGGAGCGAATGCCGGAGCGACAGTCGTTACACACTTATTCAATGCAATGCGTTCTTTGCACCATCGCGAAAGCGGATTAGCCGATGTCGCACTTACAGATCCGAGACTGTACGTGGAACTAATCACTGACGGCAAACATGTTGGAGACCTTAGTATCGCTTTAGCTCACACTGCGAAAAAACGGCAGTTTTTGGCTGTAACTGATGCAATGTCTGCTGCTGGAATGCCAGATGGCGAATACAACTTAGGTGGCTTAACAGTCACCTGTGCTGATGATGTTGCCGTAATCGCAGGCACCAAAACATTGGCTGGTAGCACATTGAATATGGAAAGAGTTTTTGATCGGTTGATCAACATTTACAACTTTGATTTGGTCGAAGCGTCCTGGGCAACCTCTACAGCTCCTGCAAATGCCATTGGATTAAGTGAAGTTGGATCACTTCAGGTTGGAAAGAAATCAAACTTCATTATTTGGAATGAAGGCATCAAATCTGTATACAAAAATGGCAACTTAGTTCACTCGAACTAAGTTGCCATTTCTAGTTTTTCAAAATTAACCCTTAACGCCAGTCAGCGTTACGCCTTCGACGAACACTTTTTGGGCGAAGAAGAACACAATGATGAGCGGCAGCATAAAGAGCACCGATGCCGCCATAGTCGTATTCATATTTGTCGCGTGCTCATTTCCAAACTGCGTAAGACCAATACCCAAGGTCCAAAGATTTGGATCCGCTGAGAGATAAATCTTTGCACCAAAGAAGTCGTTCCACTGACCGATGAAAGTGAAAATCGCAATTGCATAAATCGCAGGTTTAGCAAGTGGCACGATGATTCGCATCATCAACTGCCATTCGTTACATCCATCGACTCGACCTGCGTCAGTTAGTTCAGAGGGAATACTCACGAAGAACTGGCGAAGCAAGAAGATTGAAAACGCACCGGCAAAGAAGTTGGGCACAATCAACGGCAAGTTAGAAGGAATCCAGCCGAATTTTGCGAAGGTTACGTAGACCGGAATCATCGTTACTTGACCTGGAAGCATCATTGTTCCGAGGATGAAGATGAAGACAGTCTGACGACCCTTCCAATGCAAATGGGAAAGTGCATAAGCTGGCGGAACGTTCGCAATAACTGCGCCAACCACGCTCAAACCTGCAATTACAAAAGTATTCCAAGTCCAGTGCAAGAAAGGCACAGAATTTAGAACTTCGGTGTAGTTGCTCCAACTAGCTGGATCTGGCCAAAGGCTACGAAGTAGCGCTTGGTCGCGATTCATCAAAGAAACAACAACCACAAGATAGAACGGGAATAAAAACATTGCGCCTATTGCAAACAAACCTGAATGGTTTGCGATTCCATAAAGGAATTTACGGACTCGCTTATTTTGCAATGCTTTTTTCGATTGCAGTTCAGTCTCTTCAGACATTTCAAAGGTATCAACTGTCATTTAAACATCGATCCATTCGGATAGTGAACCCAACGCTTTTGAGTCAACAACATTGCCACTGTGCAAATCAAAGTTACGAATAGCAAGAACCAAGATAGCGCTGCTGCATATCCCATGTCGTATTGCTGGAATGCTGTTTCGTAAATGTGGGTTGCATAGAAGTACATAGACTTTGAGAAATCGCCATTAATTGAAAGTCCAGTCGCGATATATGCCTGAGTGAAGTATTGGAATGAACCAATCACACCAGTTACGGCGGAAAAGAAAATTACTGGAGTCATCAGTGGAAGAGTGACGTAGCGGAATTGTTGGAAACCGTTTGCACCTTCCAAGCTTGCAGCTTCATAAAGTGACTTATCAATGTCGAGCAAACCTGCCAAGAAAATAATCATGGTGTCGCCAATACCCCATAGACCCATGATGATTAGTGCCCACTTTGACATGTTCGGATCGTCAAACCACATAAGTGGGTGTTTCATGTTTACCAAACCAAGTTTCTCTAGGAAAAGGTTTAGAACGCCGAAATACGGTTGGAATAACCAGGCGAAAATCAAAGTACCTGCAACGACTGGAACCATTGATGGTAGGAAGTAGATGGTTCGCCAAATGTTGCGTGTTTTATTTGCTTTTGTAAGCAGGAAGGCTGTCAACATTGCAAAAGCAATGCGGATTGGGATACTCGTTGCAGAAATCCACAAAGTATTTTTGAAAGATAACCAGAAAAGATCATCTTGAAAGAACATGCGCTTGTAGTTATCTAGACCAATCCAGCGCGGTGCATTAACCATGTCCCAGCGCGTAAATGATTGGTAAAAACTTGCAACCATTGGATACGCGGTGAAAAGTAAAAATCCCGACAACCATGGAAACATGCACATGAAAATAAAAAAGGCCGGTGTTTTCACACCGTGTTTAGGAGCAGCCGCCCCCCGCTTGCGCGGGGAGCGGACTGACTTACCTGAAGGAAATGACATTGTTAGCTGTAGTTTCGCGCTAACAATTCATTTATATCCTGAGCAATTCCTTTAAGACCATCTTTTAGGTTGCTCAAGCTATTTGCCTGCCATGCGGCGAATAGTTCGCTCATTGCATTTAGTTCTTCGTGTTCACCTGTGTTTAGCAACTTGTGGTAGCCAGAGTTAGGGTGATTCGAAATGCGGATGAATGGCTTCAACCAGTTAGGTGTCTTAACACCTGAGTCAACTTGGCGTGCAGCTAGCAAGTGTGAAGGATCACCATAAGTATTTGCCCAGTTGATTGCCAACTTCTTGTCCATTGTGAATTCTTTTAGAACTGTGAATGCATCGCGCATGTTGTCAGTTCCGCGAGAGATACCCATTGGGTTGCTACCAACCATGCCAGCACCGTATTGGGTGTCATGAATTGAATCTTTTACAGGAAGTGGTGCTGCTGCGAAATTCACATCTGGATTGTCGCAGTTGAATGGATCCCAGTCTGGGTTGCAGAAAAGTGAACCCAACCAGTCAGCATGTGCAACCATTGCCAAACGACCTGTGTTGAAGTCGTTGTCAGATGCCCACCATGCGCCAGCTTGTGCAATGAAAGCTTGGACACGTTGTGAACCCTTAGCAAAGTTTCCACCACCGTAAACATCAGCAATGAAGTTACGTTGCCACTTGAAGGCTTCTGCCCATGCTGGATCAGAAGCGAAAGCAGCTTTGTTCTTAGATGTGAACCATTGAGCGTTGAATTGGATACCTAGGAATACTGATTCCATGTCATTGTCCATGTAACCTGCCCATGGCAAGTAACCAGCTTTGATGATTTCACCATTGCGAATCACTGTAAGTTTCTTAGCAGCTGACTTAAGTTGGCTTAGAGTTTCTGGAGCACCCTTGATGCCGGCTTGCTTAAACAAATCTTTGTTGTAGAAGAAACCAAAAATTTCAGAACTGAATGGCAATGCACAGGTTTGACCCTTTGAAGTAATACCGTTCAAAGCAGCAGCAGAGTATGTCTTTTTCATGTCCATACCGCTTGCACCGTTGATGTACTTGTTTAGGTTCTTCCATGCACCGGTTCCACAGAACCAGCCGACGTTTCCAACACCGTTCGCCATGGAAATGTCAGGACCATTGCCAGCATTGATTGCTGCAAGGGTTACTTCCATGTCTTGACCACCAACGATTTGGATGTTCAAACCTGGGTGCTTAGCTTCGATACGTGCCGCGGCTTGGTTGAATTGATTCAACTGCCATGCTCGTGAGCTAGGAACCCACATTGTGATTGTGCGCTGTGACGCTGAAGCGACGTTTGCGCTGATCAAACCGGTTGCAAGCATTGTGCTTACTACGAGACCGGCAAAAAGGCTCTTTTTCTTCATATCTTCCTCTCTCCCAGCAAGTAAGGTTTGGTTGCAACCAATTATTTAGTTCCCTACTGCCTTGTGTTAGGGTAACTTACACGACAGCAAATGCTTGTCAAGGGTTCGGATAGGGGTTTTATGCGTACTGAAACCAAGTTGTTATCTATGGGCCTATCTATTGCCCTTTTTTGGGGAATTAGTGCAGGTGCGAGCTCCCCAGCTACAGCCAGAATTCCAGTCATCTCACCAAAAATGGCTTCATTTGGTCTTACTGGCAAACTTTTTTACCACCGCTACATTGAATATGGCGATTGGGCATCTAAAGGTTTCGAGTTGGATCTTGCAACTGGTCGTTTAATTCGCATTGATAAAGAGTGGGTTAGCGCAAAGTCGCCCTTGAACTTCCATCCAAACGCCGATGGCACCGCTATCACATTCATGGGCACTCAAACCGGCCTGGAAGAAAATGAATGGGATGTATTTGTTTCGCATTGGGATGGAACCAAATGGGCTGACCCAATAAACCTTACGGGGCCAAACGATAAACGAGACGAAGATCCAAAGTTTTCACCAAATGGTCACACAATCACTTATAAAGAAAATGGTGTTCTTGCCACAATAGAAATTGATGGAACAAATCTTCAGTACTTAACAGTTGGAAAACCCGAATCTTCAATGCCGTACTACACAAGCGACGGATTGAGTTTGCTATTCGAGCGTGAAGGCTCTATTTGGCTGCGAAACAGCGATGGCACTGAACGTAAAATTTGGCGAAAGAAAATTACTTCTGCTTACTACCCAATAAATGTTAGTGCTAGTAAATATCTGTTCACCGAAGTTCAAGCAACTCGCCATGACAGATTGATGTTTGGTTTCTTTGATGGCACCAAGGCTGTTCCACTTTTCTTTGGCAGCAATTACTGTGACAACTCGGATGCATTCCCATACAAGGCAGCAAAACGCTTTATTTTCTACGTATCGACCTGTCCTATTCCATTTAAGAATATGTACAAAGGCGGATACAACTTGATGATTGCAGACCGAAAATATAAAAAGGTTTATAGCATGGATGCATTTAATACAAAAGTAAATTCACACACTTTAGAGTTAGGACCAGCTTGGTCCGCAAACGCACCAATGCCCGAGTAAGGAATAGAAATGTCACAAACCACAGTATTTATTGGCGACAGTGTTACTGATTGCGGACGACTGAACTTGCCACCTTATGGCGACGGTTATGTTCGCGACATCGTCAACAGTGGAAAACTAGCCGGAAAAATTATCAACGTAGGCACAAGCGGCCACCGCCTTGTAGATCTAATTGCACGTTGGGATGAAGATGTGCTTGCGCATAATCCAACTCGCGTTTCAATCGCGATTGGCATAAACGACACCTGGCGACGCTACGACGACAACGACCCAACCAGCGTTGAAGACTTTGAAAGAAACTACGATGAAGTGCTCGCGAAAACAAAAGCCGCCTGCAATCCAGAATTTATTTTGTGTGAACCATTTTTACTTCACATAAAACCTGAGATGGAGTCTTGGCGTGAAGATTTAGATCCGAAAATTGCGGTCGTACACAAGCTAGCAAATAAATACCATGCAAAACTTGTGCCTTTCGACGAATATCTAAACAGTTTGATTGGAAAGCACACCATCGAAGAACTTGCAGATGACGGTATTCATCCATCTGTACTTGGACACCAATTGATGGCAGACCTCTGGCTCCGCAAAACTAACTAGCCTCGTCCAAAAATAGGGGACATTCTTAAATTTTACAGGTTGAAATTCCTCTTAGGCTACCCATGTGGTTGGCATCATAGAAACACCAACGTTCGCAATTATTGAAGATCATCCAATTGTGCGCACTGCTATTACAGGTCGCCTTTTAGCCGAATATTGCAATTCAACAATTATCTATTCTGGACCGTCGATTAGTGAAGCTCTGAAGGTTTTAACTGTTCAGCCAGCATCCTGCGTAATTTTGGATTTGAATTTAGGCGATAGCCGCTCGCCAATCCAAAACACTATGGATTTAGTTGAGGCGAATTGCCCAATTCTTATTGTTAGCGCATTAGCAGATCCTGGCGTAGTTCGTAGTTCGTTAATCGCTGGCGCACTTGGATTTGTTTCTAAGAATGCAGAACTTGATGAATTTATGGAATGCGTTGAACTCACATTAAAAGGTGAAAAATCAACATCGCGCGACTTGGCTGCAATTCTATTTCGATATGATTTCACGGTTAGCCTTTCCGAACGCGAACGCGAAGCCATGGTGTTGTACGCATCTGGTCTCAAATTAGACGCAGTTGCTAGGAAAATGAATATCAAACCTGGGACTGCAAGCGAATACATCAAACGGGTTCGCGAGAAATATTCCAAATCCGGAAATCCTGTGTCGACCAAGACTGACCTCTACAAGCAAGCCGTGCAAGAGGGACTTCTCCCTTGAAGCAGTTCACATACATCGAGTCGCCTGAACTCGCTTCAGTTCATTCGGCTTCTCGACTTACAGCACTGATTATTTCAACAATGTACGTTATTGCCTTCAATCTGATTTTCATTTTTTACTCCACAGATCGAGGAATTTTTAGCATAGGCGCTGTTGCGTTGGCCTATCTTTTTCTCTTTTCAAGCATGATTTTTTATAAGGAGGACTTCTCTTCTTTACTTGCTTTAATTGCATTGTTCACGACATCTTTAACTTTAACCTTTCAAGGATCGAATAGCGACATTCAAGCAACTGCATCAACCGCTATCTTCTTGAGCGTTGTGCTTGCTATTTCAACATTGCCTAAGAAGTGGATTTTTGGTTATGTAATGGTGAGCGTAATTCTTATGTCTATTCTCGTTATGAGAATCGGCCACCCAACCGAAATTTTCAAGAATGAAATTCCAATTAGAACTTTCTCGGTAATCCAATTAATAGTTGTGGCGATTTGGTTTTATCGCTCTTGGTTTCCGCAATTGGAATTCGTTCGCGCACGTGACACACTCAATAAGAGGATGCTTGAAAGTAGGGAATCAGCAATCGAATTACAGGAAAGAACTCGGACTTGGCGAGAGCTTCTTATTCACACACATGAAACGGTTCTAAATGACATTAGAGCTGTTCTAGATTCAAAAAATGTAGACTTCAAAGAACTCAAAAAGCAATTGAACTCCAGAAAGAGACTAATTCCGGTTCCACAATCCACTGAACAGAATTTTTCGGATTTAATGGCACAAGTTCAAGATTCACTAGGTATAGAAATTGATCTAAATATTTCTGGAGCTGGAACTGAGATTCCGATAAATATCTATTCTGCACTTCGTTCTGTGATAGTAGAAATAAGCCGTAACTTTGAAAGGCATGCAGGTGCAACAAGAATTACTTCTAAAGCATCTTCAGTTTACGGGGTATTAAGAATCGAACTTTTTCACAATGGCAAGGACTCAACCAGCAATTTTGAATCTGGAATTGGTCAAGGTGTTGTGATAAAAGAAACACTGAATGAAATCAATGCAAAACTTTTCCGTCGTATCAATGGTGTTGAACTCTCGGTTGCTCTAAAAATGCGTAAACCTTCCAGTAGAACACTTAGCGCAACCGATGTTGGAAGAATTTCAATCTCAGCAGTCACAGCAGGGAATGCCGTTGGTGGCGTTCTATTTACACTCGGTCTTTTCGAAAATGGAAACATTTTCGAGCAAATTACGGCTGTCTCTACATTTGCATTGACGATTTTCGCAGCACTTGTGACTTTTCGAAAAGTTCCGCTATCCAATCCAATCATCATCGGAACTGGAATCGTGGGCACAATTCAAGGAATCTCAACCTACTTTGCTATTCCAAATACATTTTCCATCGATCTGCTAGCAATCAATGCGGTTCTTACTGGATTTGCTCTTGTTGCAATAACAACTTGGGCTCAAAATCTTAAATTCTTGACGGTTAGTTTCCCTTGGTTTATCTCACTCATCGCGTTCCGTTTTCTAATAGAGCCAGAAACTTCTGGTACAGCCATCGCATCATTGAACACGGGGTACGCAATTCCAGCTTTCGCTGGTGCAGTAATTTTCAGTAGTGCCCGCACAACTCGAAGACTCAATGAATCTGAAGACTTAAGTGAATTGGAATTGAGAGAAAGTTCGGCAGCCATGGCAGTAGCAGATCTCGCGAGCGAGCTTGATTCTGCTATTTCCGAGGCAACCAAAACGCTATCTGCAATCGCTAAAGAAGAGTATCTGTCTACGGTAAACAAGAACTCGCTGAAAAGATTAGATAGTTTGATCCGAGCCATCATTCAGGTAGACCCAAAAACCTCTGGCGGATTTGCTAAGGCTGCGCTAGCAATTGTTCAACATGCGGCAAGTGTAAATGTATATATGAAAGTGTTGGCCGTCAGAGATCAGGGTTTACTCGCGGAATTAAGTGATGATTTATTAGATGAATTAAAGAGATTGGTTTCTAGTTCGCGTGATTCTAAAACTTCGATTCAAGTACTTGCTGATACCAATTCAAGTATCCTGGTAATAAAAGTTTCTGCTAGCACTTCAAAACGTGCATCGCTTGATGCGCTTAATAAGTACAACTCAGAAGAATTAAAGGTTTATGTTGAAGATGCTGATGGAGATAAAATTATTTTTGTAGAACAAGTGGTGGTTTAGTTCTTCTTTTTCTTGTCTATGTGAATGAAACGGCCTGGCCAATTCCAATCATGCTTGTAAATTTTTCGGCGGTAGTTCTGCCCACCCCAAGCATCTTCATCCACGATGATCCAGTTCTTTCCAACTTTTGATACATACGCAACATGGCCAGCTGCTGAACTAAGTTCATAACTATTCCATTGAGCGATTGAACCGACTGCAGGTTTGTGGTTGACAACGAAACCATGGCGTTTGAAATAGTCATCCCAAACAGTTGCATTGCCATTGAAAGGACCAAACTTCTTAGGTGCTCCATCGCGAATCATGCGGAAGGCCACATAGTTGGTGCAGTTGTGACCAGTTAGTTGTCGCCAATACGAATGATGCGGGTTGTACCCAAGATTTCCGTCGCACTTCCATTGCCAAGAGCTGCAAAGGACGCCGCTATGAGCTGAAACTGGGGCGGATCCAAGAAGACCAATAGCAAACGTGACCATGAAAGCCACGGCCATGATTCCTATTTTCTGGATGCGCATTTGGCGGAAAGTAGGCGTGGACTAGTTATCTTGGCTAGTCCGAAAACTTGAAAAATCGCACTAAATCGGACATTTATGCGTAAAAGTCAGGCTCATAATGTGGAATTTCTTGAGATTATCCACAGAATTTATGATCTGAATGGCATTCTTCGCTCACCAACTAATGGAGGGCCAAGAATGCGAATAGCAGGCATAGGGTTAATCATCATCGGATTCATTGATGTGGCTTGCCATTGGATCTTTCAAATCAATATTTATGAACAACTTCATTTGAATATGCCTGACTGGTTGTACCCATATTCACCAGCCGGCTTATTTGTGCTCGGAACTGCAATGGTTACGACTGCAGAAAAAAATAAAAAATTAGACGAAAGTAATTAAACCGGACGCATTGCGAACTTGCTGTCATTTACTCTCAGGCGTACGCTCAAGTTATGACAACGGAGTCAGCACTAGATACTGCCCGCGCGCAATTACGTCGCACGGTTGATTTACTTAAACTATCTGAAAATGAGTGGCAAACACTGTCCACACCTCGCCGCATTTTGGAAGTGGCAGTTCCACTTCGCCGCGACAATGGAAACGTTGAAATCTACAAAGGATTTCGCGTTCAATACTCAACTACTCGCGGTCCTTCAAAAGGTGGTGTTCGCTACCACCCAACCATCGACATGGAAGAAACTGTTGCACTTGCAATGTTGATGACTTGGAAATGCGCATTGACCAATCTTCCATACGGTGGAGCGAAAGGTGGAATTGCGGTTGATCCACACGATTTGTCATTATCCGAAAACGAGCGACTAACTCGTCGCTACACATCTGAAATTTTGCCAATCATCGGACCAGAAAAAGATATTCCAGCTCCAGACATGGGAACCGATGAACGCAACATGGCTTGGATGATGGATACATATTCCGTCAATGCAGGTTTTTCTGTTCCAGGCGTTGTAACTGGAAAACCAATTGTGCTTGGAGGTTCGCTCGGCCGCACTTCTGCAACTGGTGACGGTGTTGCAATTGCGACAATGGCTGCACTTAAAGCAAAAGGTATGGATCCGGCGAAAACTCGTGTTGCAATCCAAGGTTTCGGCAAGGTTGGTTATTGGACAGCTGTTGCGCTTGAAAACTTTGGTTTGAATATTGTTGCAGTTAGCGATGTGAGTGGCGCTGTCACTGGATTTAAATCAGTTTCAGAACTTTGGGATCACTTTAGAGAAAATGGAAATCTGAATGCTCCTGGAACCGAACAACTCACAAACGATGAACTTATTGCACTGGATGTAGATGTACTTATTCCGGCAGCCTTGGCGGATGCAATCACTGATGAAAATGCTGTGAACATCAGAGCCAAGATTGTTGTCGAAGGTGCGAATGCACCGACCACATCGGGCGGAGACAAAGTTCTAAATGACAATGGTGTTCTAGTCGTGCCGGACATTTTGGCAAACGCCGGAGGTGTGGTTGTTTCTTACTTCGAATGGGTGCAGGACAACCAAAACTACTTCTGGTCGGCAGATGAAGTAAAAGAAAACTTGTCTTCAATCATGACTCGCGCAATTAATGATGTCGAATCAATGTCCAATGAACGCAAAGTTACTTGGCGTGAGGCAGCACTAATGATTGGTGTTGATCGAGTTGCAGAGGCTCATCGCCTGCGAGGTTTGTACCCATAAACAAAAATGGGCCAGCGCATCGCTGGCCCATTTTTTTAGTTATTTAAGCAACTGGAGTTGTGTAAGTAACTTTGATTACTGCCTTGCGAGCAGTATTACTTGTTGAAGTGCCTTTTCCGTTTGGAATTGACTTGTAGGTTGCATCAGCAAATTTAGCCTTCAAGTAATTAACAACAGACTTTGCACGTGATTTAGCCAATGTGCTGCCCTTCACGTCAGAAGCGATCTTCTTTTTGAGATTTAAAAACAGTTCTTGGTGTTTGGTAGAAAACACCAAGAACTGTTTTCTCTTTTAGTTTTTTGCAGGCACAACAAAAACCGCAATGATTGCAAAAATTCCAAAGATAAGTCCTAAAAAGGCCCAAAGAGCACCGTTCAGGTTCTTCTTAACCGCTTGCTGATAACAAACGATGGCGCAAAGCACCCATACCAATAAAATAATGATTTCCATGTTCACCCCCTTGGTCCGATTGTAGAGGCTTTAAATGGTTTTTTGAGATTAATTAATGTGTTTCATTCATTCACTTAATGTGATTGATCGACCACTTCGAGTAACCATTAACGACTTGTGAATGGGAAATGTTTGCGACATCTTTAAAACCAGTTTTCAGATGCGAATATAGGTGTCCAAAGGCATTACCCCCTCTTCCCGATATTCAGGCATGTCCGCAATTTCTTGAATCTCACTAAAGAGCTTACCTATACGAAAGAGGCTTGTGCCCGCCTTAGTCACGAGAATGGTGTTGGGGCTAGTTACACCTTCATTAAACTCTCGCGCCTTCGCGGCATAGTCAATGATCGAGCGTTTGGTATTCATGAAATCTATGTGATCAAGGATGTTGACGACCAGCGTTGGGGAGTTTGCAACTGTGTACTAATGATTCAAGTACCGAACTAGAATCACTGACCGATTA
>JAHEEQ010000040.1 GCA_024640585.1 Micrococcales bacterium | reverse complement strand
AAAAAATCCTGTCTTAACGCTGCAAATGACCATGTAACGCAAGTTGCTAGACCGTTGGCATTCGACTGGCAAACACCCACTCCCCTCCCCCTGCAAAAACTGTAGAGCCACTGTGCAATGACAGCTATTGGGCAATAAATGCTCAATGCACTGGCAAGTTAATGGAATGAAATTTCTAGGCGCAATGGAAGAAAGTTAAGCTGTCTTTAGGCAAGATCAATTGAAACAGTTGTCGACTTTCAGGAAATTCATTAGCTATGGGAATGTCCAAAATCCGTAAACAGCAATTCTTTGCAACAAATCTGAACTGTGTGTTCTGCGGTGGCAGCATGCCTGCAACAACCATTGAGCATTGCCCACCTAAGTCAATGTTTGACAACAAGGAATGGCCCGAGGGATTTGAGTTTTCGTCGTGCTCCGCGTGTAATCATGGAACAAGTGACCAAGATCTCATCGTAGCGTGGATGGCAAGAGTCGATTTCACAGATCAGTCGCAGACAAGTGATCAACGAACCGAGGGGTTGTTGAAGCTAATGAATCTTCAACATCCAAATATGCTTCGAAAAATGCTGCCATCTTCCATCGAAGCAAGACGAACCAATCGGCTGTTAGGCATCACTCCCCCGCAAGGAAAAACTCATGCAGAGGCATGTGTCATCAACATTACGCCCGAGATGACCCATGCCATCCATACCTTTGCAAAGAAACTAGCAAAGGGTGTTTATTTCATGCACACACGGAAGATTTTTCCTAGTGATGGTTGCCTAATGCTCGGTTGGTTTACGAACGTGGAATTTGTCAAGAAATCTGGCTTTGTTCCATTTGATGTCATCAAAGACGTAGCAGGAACAATTCCACCAGTCGTAAGAAATGGGAAATCTCTCGATAACAGATTCAGTTACAAGCTCTCGATTTCTGCAAATTCTGACTTATTTGTTCTGCAAGCAATGTTTGGCAATTCATTCGGGTTGGTAATCTTTGGAGCGACTCAAGCTGGACAGCTAGAAGGCATCATTCAAAAAATACGCCTTAGCACTGACAAACTCGAAGGCCCCCTGACAGTGCTTCAGTCAACACTGCTTGATGTTGCTTAGCCGTAAAAAAGCCACGCATCAGTTCGATGGTGGCTATAGGAGTCGATTAAATCTCTACTCGCTTGATCACGGCTAGTTTCTGCTCTAGCGTGTAGCCCACTGTCCCGTATGAGTTGAACTCTGAGCCCCCACTATGGTGACCCGTAATGCTTTCAGCTAATCGGGTGGGGATGTCATTACAAGCCTTCATGCGATCAATCAATGCATGACGGAACATATGCGTTCTAAAGTTCAAGTCAAGCAAGCACTTATTCATAGTGGCTGAGCAAGTGGTGCTGCCGTTGTAACGAGCGTAATGAGGAACAAACCATTCACTGCCTTCTTCAGCAGCTAGCGCATGTAACTTTTTGGCAGCTTGAAGTGAAACACCAACTAACGGGATGCAACGAATGCTGGACTTGGTTTTACGGTCAGACAGTGAGTTCTTGCGTACCCACAAATGCGGAATCTCATGATCGAGAACGCAGTCTTCAAGTCTTGCAAAGATAGGCTCTGACAAACGTAGCCCTGTGTTCAGCTGAATCAAACCAACAAGTCTGTATGGCGCATCATGGTTAAGCAAGCGTTGTTTGACTGATTGGAGTAACTCAGGTGTGATGATTTCCATGTGTCGCTTGATTTCCCCAACGCCATGTATGAACATCGCTCGGAACGGACTCAGGCGGTCAATGTCTAAATGCCTGAACGCCAAGTTCAGTACAGCGTTCAATGTGGCAAATTGCTTGCGAACACTGGTTGGATTTAATCCACGGGCTAGTTGAGCATCACGGAACTGTGTGCCATGCATGTGCCGCAAATCATCAAGTGGCAAATCGCCAAATTGAACCTGAAAGTAGTTGAAATTTCGTGTTGCGTTTTCAGTGAACTTGCGACGTGCAGGTGCATTACTTTCCCGCATGTAAATCTCAAAGGCCGTAGCAAAGGTGGGCCTTGCAACTGTTCCCTTGGCGCTGATGTGATTGGCAATCAGTTCAGCAAGGAAATCCTCGGGAAAGTCGATACCTTTTATGTTGACCTGCTTACGTATGCGTGTGTCAATGAATGTGCTTGGGGAAGTTTGGATCTCGTAGGTCATAGACTCTCAAAAAAAGACTCTACTGTTACTGAATGAAAAACTGCACCCAGCAGCTGCTAAGCGCATGTTTTAGACGTTTACTTGCCAAAGCCCTCACGCAGCTTGATTGATGCAGTTTCGATTGCAGCATCCAACTCCCCGCTAGCTGCAATTGTTTTGAGTGCTTCGAGGGTGGACACAAGATCTTTCTCGTTGGCAACTTCGATTGCAAACTTACCCTTCGCCAGTTCCAACATACGTGCGCCATAACGTACGTTGATGGCGAGCTTGCCGTTGTCAGTAGCAAACCACCACTGCTTCACACGCTTGTTGGATTCGACTAGCTTGCGAACGCCTGTCTCAGCATCAACAACGCTGCGGAATTTAGTGACTGAAAAGCTGTCGCCGTTTTGCTGTGCTTTGGCGAGAAGGATTTGTTCTCCTAGTGCCTTGACCATCTTTGCTCGGCGAATTTGAACTCCTGAAACAGAAGTTGCTTTTTGTGCTGCTGACAGCTTGAGTGATGCGAGAGTTGCCATGTGCTTTCCCTTTCAAATGTTGATAAAGCACAGGTAATTTTGTGTTCAAGTAAACATTCATGCGACCTGAAACCCGTCAGATTGGCGGGTCATTGAGGGTATGAATTACGCATATGAGTCACCACCAAATGACACATGCCAAAAGTTGCCCTCGTGCACAGCGCGAAGTTCAACGCTATCTAGTGGAAATGTCTGATTTGATTTAACTGGGTAAGCATATGAGTTATCGAAATCATCCCTAGCCCAAGCATGCAGCTCGTCACCATGCTTGTGCATGCAGAAGATCAATGCATCAACACCTTGCGTATCCAAAACATGCAACTTGGTGGTCATGAAATCAAAAAACCATTTGCAGTCACGTCGCATGGCAAGAAACTTAACAGCGTTCGTTATGTGTACCTCTGGGGCGTAGACATAGAAGGCGCGAATGTTGTCTGCTCGCTTGATTTGGTCTTGAAGCAGATTGAGATCATCAGAATCATTCCAACTTCGACCCTCAGTTGTTTTTTGATTTGCAATCAGTTCTTTGTAACGCATGTAATTCCCTTTAGCGTATTTAGCAAAGGGGCACGGAATGGCTAAGTTTGGTAGAAATATTTACGGTTTTATTTGGTGCGGGATAAATACTTACGAGTTGCGATGAGTTGCTAGTGGTCTCAAAGAGACAAAGTTGCTCGTTACAAGTCACTCGTTTACGACAAATGAGAAGAAATGACTTGTGACAGGTAACAGCCAGGTAACAAGTGACGAGCAACAAGAAACAAGCAACGCCTTTCTTGACCTCGTTACTTGAAGTGACATGCGACAAGCAACGCACCTGCAACTCCAACAGCAACTAACCCAAGGAGAAATAAATGCTGAACAATAAAAAAACTCAAACAGAAATCGCCGTGCGATTTTTCCAAAATAACACCTATGGAACAAGTTACGCCAAAGGTAAATTTAGAAAGGCCATATATAACGGCACCATAGATGCCAAGCACATAAATCTCAAATACCTAATTGATCTATACAGCTATGAAGATTGGGCGAATACAGCAAAAACGGATTCACAGATGGAGATACTAGAGAACATCACATCAGAAGCAGACACACTCTACAGTTGGATGAAGTACTACGACCCCAATACAAAAGAAAAGCAGATGGTCACCGGTATGTGCCAAATTAACATGGACAGCATGAAAGTGATGGTGCTGATTTTTGATGAAATACACGGCGTTGAAGACAGATGGGACATAACAGCAAGGCCCTGCAAGCAAAGCACAAACGGACTAAAAACTCCACAACTACTAGCAACCAATGGCGATTTGGACAGCTGGTAATTTTCTGGGTCGTATGCAGCAGCCCCTCAAAACAGCCCTACAAACAATGATCTTCAAAAACCAGCAGCTCTAGTAGCTGAATCAAAAATAACGCTGCTGCGTTGCTCAAAGTAATCGCAGCAGCGTTGTCGTCTAAATCCCACATCGCTGCACGCAAAACAGCTAAATACAAACACATAAGAAAATAACAATATTCTTTCTGGCATTGAAATCATTGTGGATTTTTTAACCCGCCAGCGCATCAGGTTTCGGTCGCGTCTTTTTGTTTAAGAAAACACACTTGCTCGTGCGTTTTTATTTATCTAAAGGACACTACAAATGGCACAAGCAAAAACACTTACCCCAGCAGAATTTGATCAAGTTTTGAACTACATCGCAGCACGCAAATTTCCAATTCGTAATCGCATCATGCTGCTGACGGGTTATTGGTCAGGCATGCGAGTTGGGGAAATTGCAAGTCTCAAAATGAGCGATGTGATGAACGCAGATGGCAGCGTGAAATCTGAAATTCGTTTAACAGCGGAGCAAACCAAAGGGCGGCATCCACGCACTGTATTCGTGCCACAAAAGTTGCGTAACGAACTGCAACACTACGTAGACCTACGCCAACCCGTCAACGCCACACACCCATTTTTCATCACAACTGGTCGCAAGGGTTTTACCGCTAACGGCATGACACAGCACTTTTTCTGGTTGTTTAAGAATGCGGGCATTGCTGGGGCAAGTTCGCATTCGATGCGTCGCAGCTTCATCACAAACCTCGCCAACAAAGGCATTGGCGTTCGTGTGCTGGCAAGTCTTGCGGGCCATCGCAGCATTGCCGTGACCCAACGCTACATCGACGTGAATGACGACATGAAACGCAATGCTGTGGAGTTAATTTAAGAGCTCAAAATCTCAAAATGAGAGATTGGAGGAGACGTGAGCTCTTAGGATTAATCAAAGGTTGTTTGTAATAACGACTTTTTCCACGCCCATACAACCTGTGCTCGTTGTAGATCTTGCTGAAAATTTCAGACAAGAATTTTTCATAAGAATATATACAAATGCGGTCAACTGGAAGAGACTTTTTGCACCATTCGACTGGAGCTGTATTAAAGAATCGCATGTTCAGCTGGCACAGCAAGTCATGCTCAACGTGTTCCCGTTCAATTTCGATGATGACCGAATCAATCTGGCAATACGGACAAACTGCGGTCTTCTCATTTTCACTTTCATACCACTGCGTAATTTCACTGACATCAAAATGACGCAAACAATAGAAACATCCGCATTCTTTGCTTTCAGCCACGTATTGCCAGTTATTGACACAACGGCGATGATGAATCCATAACTCATGCTGACTCAAATCATGCAACATTTTTTCTCCTTGTCTAATAGGATTAGAGGCAGCTAACTCTCATGAGAGTTAGCCACTAGGGTTAAGCAATCACAAACAGTACGGGGCAACCTTGTCCAGCAAGACTTTGTTGCTCTCTAAGTCAACTGTCCAATCACCTGTCTTAGAAAACAGGTGCTTGATCAAGTCAAAGCATTGCAAGTAATCAGCAGGGATGCGATTGACATCACGAATTGCCACAATGTCATTGGCCTGTTTGAACGCATCGAGATAAACCCAAATGTTGTGATTGGTCAGCAATGCATTGCTCAAACTGTCATATTGACGCTTTTGCCAAATGCCCGCTTGCACATTCAACTCATTCATCATCAAAACTTTTCCCAACGGACTTTGCTGATGCGGGAATGGCAATGTGCATTTATCGTCGGCATATGAAGGTTGCTGAGGTGCATTTACCTTCTTGATCGTCCATGAAGAAGTTGAATTGCCAAAAGCTGGCGTCAATGCAACATCCTCAAAGCGGCCACCGTCCAAGAACGGACTGCTCGAATCGAAACTTACCTTCAATTCAGGATTTGTATTGCGCAAACCTTCTTGAATAGCAGTCAATGCAACAGCCCAAAACGGCGTGGATACGCCAAGCACATGCAACCAGTCCTGACCAGCTTCAAATGCATTGTCATCACGCATCATTAACAACACGGCAAGCATATTAAACAAACCGCCTGCCATGCCTGCTGAACCAGCCATTGCCCAACCACCTTTGCGGAACCATTTAACTTGATCCCACCAAGCAATTGCGTCAACAACTGTCTGACCACCTTGAATGACGTTGAGCCATTTAACGTGTGGTGGACTGAATGCATCAATGTAGCGAAGGTTTTGCACTGTCAGTGCAATCAATTGCTGAACAGTACAACGGTGGAACGGTGAGCTAAAGCCTTTCTTAGCTCGCGCCCACAGTGGCATGTCAATCGTCATCGCATAGTCACATTCCGACGCCAACCAGTTTGTGATCCATGCACGAGCAGCAGATTCATAGCGCCAAGCATTAACAGCATCAGCTACCTTCATCTGCTTGCTTTTAACGTATTTCAATCCTTTCAAAGTGCCTTTGCCGATTTGATAGCCACCGCTATCACCGACCAAAATACTTTGAGTACGCTTTGCTTTTTTCATTGCACGATGGGGTGCTTGACCAACTGGATACTGTCCAATGCTGTGCAGCATGAAGGGGTAGTGCCAGAGGTTGTTCGGTTCCCAAAAAATCAAATCTTGAGGAGTCGAACCAGATGGAAATCGACGCCCCTGCGGCAAGGGGGTGGCTACTGTTGAGATGTAGCCAGTGTTAACCGCAGGGAGGTAGATTGCATAGCTAGGGCTATACAAGTTCATCGTTTACTCCACCATCTCTTCTTCTGTTTGATAAGAAGGGTCGTCCTCAGGAGACGCTTGATTACGCACTAGTTGGTACTTTGAGAAGGCTTTTTTATAGCGTTCGCCCGACTCATCACAGAACGGAACATGCAACTCGTAAGTAGCAGCATCAGTCTCGTACGAGAATTTCAGCAAACCTGCATAGACCTGAATCACAACATCGTTGATCAAAGGCAGATCACCCATTGCATGCATTGCTACGGCAAAGTCTTTGCTCAAAACTGCACATGGTTTGCCATAACCATCGCCATCGTTGATTGGCACCTTAACCATCAAATCAAAATCGTACTCAGCCCCCTTCTTGAAGAAGTTAACTTGAACCATGCTACGTTTGAATTCCAATTCCAAAATCGTTTGGTGCGAGCGCTTGATATGTTTGCCGTGGCTCTCGATCCAATTGTTTGTAAAGCAAGCGTTGAACTCTTGGATCCATGAAGGACTTACAGAACGCTCCCACAGCGGCGCTGTATTGCTCAAATCAGCAACGTCAACTTGACTGAATGACTCTGTTTGTGTGGACTCCGCATCCATGAACACAACGATGCGATCGGTTTTTGAGTCTTTATCAGGCGCAACAGATTCCAAAACCAACTCATGCGAATAAGTGGTGCCATTTGCAGGGAAGATCTCGTGGTCACCCAAGTCTTCCAGTTTATAAGACTTGAACATGCGAGGACTGATGACTTTCTTTTCTAGCTCGCGACGCGAAGTAGCAGACAGTTGCAGATCGTAGTCAACCTCTTCAATCACTTGTTCTTTCGGCTTTGCCACTGTCACCAAACAACTGTCTGTACGGATCGAGCTCAACAAAAACTCATCCTGACCAGATTTGTAGATGACGCGACGTGCAACATGGCACTTCTCACCATCGGAAAATTTCCCTGCCTCTTCGATCAATGACTTGTAGGCGTGCTGCAACGAGTTGGGCAAGCACTGCGTTGCGATAGTTTCAGCGATGACACGCAAAGCTTTAGGACACGAACCGAAATTCCCGCCATACTGCTTGGCAAGGGACTTGTTGATCAACGCTGTATCTGTGATCTGGTCCACCACAACATATTTCCCGTTGCTGGTTTGGCTGATCAAAACTAGTGAGCAATTATCTTTATTCAAGATCACGTTGCCAGAAAAGGTAGCCGTTGGATAAGTGGTCGAGCTTTGAAGCAACTTCAAACCTTCTTGAGACAATTTGGCAATTTCTTCCACACCTTGTGTTGCAGTTGTCTTGCACAACTGCAAATCTGCATCGAGGTCGGACACATTTTGACCAGAATTACCTTTCTTGTTGACGTCAATCAAACCGCTGATGCCACCCTTTGCTTCAACAAATGCGACTAGTTCATCAACTGTATTGACGGCATACTTTTCAGCATTTGCTTTGTACTCATTCAAGATGGCATTCATTGCACGGGAATTGCGATTGAACTTGTTAGTCATCACGCTAGACTTTTCGACACCTTCCCACACAGTTGCAAGCAACGGTGCGAAGTTGGTGCCATGATCCACTTTCGTTTTGAACGATTTGCTGAGTTTCGATGAGCAGATCGAATCCAAATAGCCTTGGATGGAATGCGCCTTGAGCCAGAACAGCACCAATTCGACCAAGTGCGTGTAGTGCGACTTGTTGCTCAGCTTGTACTGTTTTTCAACATTGGCAGCAGATTGCTTCATGTTGTCCAGCTCGACGTTCATTGCCGCCGTTTGTTTCTGCACCGCGACTTCGTCGGCAACATAGTTACCAGCGATTGCAGAAGTGTCATCGTTGATCACTGCCGCGTCAGTAATTGCCAAGTTTGTTGTAGTGGTGCCCATTTCCACTGCTGTTTGGGCATTCAATGCTTGTTGCATGTGATGTTTACCTTAGAAAGTTAGTTGAGTTGGTTGATATGAGTTATCAAGCGTTTAGCAGTGTCTTTCGGCGCGGTAATATCCGTTAGGGTTTTGATTTAGGAGCTGCACCCTATGTCAGTTGAGTTCTATTACAAAGGCTTATCTATTGAGGAGCACATATATCCTCACACCCCTTCCGAATCTGTTCGGTTAGCCAAGAAAACGCTTTATGAGTCTTGGTTCGACACGCTACAAACTTCGCCTTGGTACACGCAAATTTGCGAGACAAAAATTTTTCCAACCGATGCCTCTAAAGATACATGGAAGCATTTTGGAGACCTGAGAAACCTCACTTTTGAACAATGGTGGTTGAAGACTGGATACAAAATCTTTTCGGAGAAACGGCCGTACAGTCCAATAAATCAGGTCACTTTGGACTACGCCATACACCGCGGAAACGATGGTGACAGACCACCTAGCTTGATCCTTGAAATTCCGCTAAACCTATCACCTGCTGAGTTAAGTCGCCAGTTCGATAAACTTGTTGAAATGCATATGAGCTACGTCATAGAAGTTAAAAAAGATAACGTAAATTCAAATGAGCAAAAGCCTTCGATAACTGCACATGATAGTGATGACTTGTTTTCTGCTACTAGAAGTTTTAATCGGTGGCAGCACAGCACTGCCGAGATTCATCAGCAACGCGATACGAAGATGACGTATCAACAGATTAAGCATTGGCTCACCATATTCAAAGCTTGGGAATCTGCAAGGCTCGGTAATCCCAAACTTACGCAGGCCCAATTTGCGTTAGATATGAAACTAAGTCCTGAAGGTAAGCGCCTCTACTACTCTTCTAATGACCTGACTGGTAGAGGGGAGCAAAAACTTGCTAATGCAACTAGTGAACAACTCAAAATGGCCCGCGCCCTAATGGCTCATGCAACGGAAGGTGTATTTCCTTGCACGGAACCTCATCAGTGGGCGACGGGGCAAAGCAGGAAGAAGCGTAAATCCAACGATGAAAGTTAACTCTCAATATGAGAGTTAGAAAACATACGGGAAAAACGCAGTATTAATAAAGCGTGTCGATAAATATCTACACTTTTACAGATCGAATCGGACTAGGCGATCACCATTTTGATCGCCTAGTGCAATCGTCGCTTAAGAAATTCTCTTATACGCCACTGGTAATGATGCTGTAGACCTCAACACCATCGACAGTCCTGCTTCGAATTTGATAAGTAGCATTTGCGCCTGAGTTCGTCCAATTTGTTGACGTGCCACAGCTATTTATGGCAGTGCCAGTGCAAGGGAACGTTATGGAACTCGCTGTGTATGGAACAGTTAGCGATGTTGTTCCACTTGTCGCATTGTTATAGCCCCAATAAATAGCCACAGACCAAGGATGCACGTTACCCGCCGATGTACCGAACTCAACACTTGTTGATGTTGATCCGTTGAAGCTCGGAAGCTGATTTTTTGTCGCTGCTGAGAATGTTGGATAGTATGAGAACGCAGTCGCTTCAGCAGTTGAAAGAGGTCGTGTTGGCAAACGATTTATATAGCTAACTGTGCTGCCATCTGACAATGTGATTTCAAAGGTGTATGGCTCACCTTCCCCAATTGATGTCAGGTCAGAATCTGACAAGTAGTTACCGACTGCCGTAGCTAGACCAGTGTATGAGCCAGTATTGTTAACACCCGCTTGGAGTGTCCGTCCATCGTTACCAATTTTTGCTAGGTAAGCAACTACGTTCGCTCCAATAGTGTTGTATGAATTCGTATACGAATATGCCAGCGTAATAACGCCCATGCAAGGTGATGGTTCATCAACGTTTGCCCAGTTACCAGCTGAATTATTTGTAATGCGTTCATAGGTGGTGACTGGCAAGTAACTGCCACATGTACCTGCAGCTTTCTGAGCCAAATAGACACCACCAGCAGGCAACCCTTTGCCCGTTACTTTAGCCATTACTGGTTTCCTGTGTGTTGCATCAGTGGATGATTGCAAGTTCATGACCTGAAGGTTTAATCCTGTCTCAGTTCGAGTTCCACCAGTAGCAAGATTTGTCGTTTGCTTCACAGTAGGAAGAATAAAGCTAGTGAAGTCTCTTTGATCTCCAACAAATCTGTATCCAGCGTCACTGCTTGAAACAAGATTGGTAATTTTTTTAACCACGATGAATGGAGTTCTTATCGCATCACCAAGTTGATCCACTGTGCCATCAGCAAACTGGATTGGAAACTTAACTGCCCACGTCGTTCCTTGTGAGTCAATTGGGCGAATGATTTTCGGTTTTAGAAATTTTGCACCATCATATTTTGATTGCGTCAGCATGTACCCAAACAGACCTGCATAGTAAGAGTTGGTGTGACTCAGCGCAGGGTCGTAATTTGAGCTGTTCCACGTATAGCTAGAGTGTTTAAATCCATCCGCTTGTGTGTAATCACTGGTAACAACAAACTTAGCATCAGCACATGCGGATGCCGGGCTTTGTGGTGTTCCTCTACTTGCTGCTGGAAGTGCAAAGCAAGATTCTAAATTTGCACGAAGTGTCTCTAGATCTGTTATGCCGAGTGAAAGACTGCTCGTTCCAGCAGTCAGGCTTGATGCATTACCTGCAGTCGGCAACTGCCCCGCTTGCAGCACCAATGTTGTGTAAGGTGTTGTTGCACTACTGCCAGCGACCAAATCGTTACCAACTTTTCCAGCCGATGTTCCCAAAATGACTTGACCACTTGGTTGAATCGTTGCACTCACGTTATCAAGCATCTTGTCCAGAGAGGCCGTATAACTGCTGCTCAATAATGAACCTGTAACGCCATGCACGCCCATTACGCCAGAAAGTGCGGCTCGATAGGCTGTGTCTGCTGCATCAATTGCTGTTTGCGTAAGACTGGTTTGATTTGATGGGTTAGAGATTAAATCCAACGGATTGCCAGATTGACTAAGTGAGGAGGCAATTGCGTTTGTTAACTGCGTTACGTTCGCCGTACCTGATCCTGTCGCTACGCTTATCAGTGAGATTGCGGAGTCGGCACTTTGGCCGTCTGCCTTGATAACAAAGGGTGGTGTAAACCTTGTCGCATCATAAGAAATTGAGTAAGTCCCATCTACGTTTGCAGTCGTTGTCCCAACAACTGCCCCGAGAGAGTCCTTGACTGTAATGGTTGCTCCAGAAACCGGCGCACCAGTAGCCACAGTTCCCCCTAGTGTGGATTGCGATGCGCTACTGCCACTGCTACCACCGCCTCCGCCACAGCCGACAACAGCTGCAAGCAGGGTCAAAACCGCTATCGATTTTCTTTTCATGCAAATCTCCAAAACGCAATTTATTGCCAATATGGCAATT
>JAHEEQ010000037.1 GCA_024640585.1 Micrococcales bacterium | reverse complement strand
GCGACAGCAGCGATGTAAAGAATTGCGATAACAAGCCAAAGTGGTTCAGTCATTTTCCCGGAGGTAACCAATAGACCAGTTAAAAACAAGAGAGAGTCACCTGGGAAAAACATTCCAACGAAGATTGCGCATTCAAGAAAGATGACAACAGTGAAGCCAACCAATGCCCAAGCACCTAGTGAATTAAATAGCCCTTCGGCGCTTAACCAATCTGGGAGTAGTGCAATCAAAGTCATTTAGTTTCCCGATCTCTTTTCCAAGTCACAAAGCCAACCACAACAGATGCGGTTATGAAGCCAAAGCCAATTACGTATGCCACAGATTTAACTGAACTATTGCTCGCAGCCAGATATCCAACATAGGACATACCAGTTCCCCAGACCAGTGCGCCTACAAAATTAGCAGAAAGGAATTTGTAGTAATTCATTTTTGCAATACCAGCAACTGGCGGAATTAGGGATCGCATCCATGGCATGAAGCGGGCAATTACTACGGCGCTCCAACCCCAGCTTTCATAAAATTTCTCAGTCCGTTTCACCCATTTAGCAATGCTCGGACTTTTTCGCTTGTCTAGGTAGGGGCGTCCAAAGTGGCGGCCTAATACAAATCCAACCTGATCTCCAAGAAATGCAGAAATACCAACCCCAACCGCCAAGATAGCAATGTTGATGTTGTCGGTTGTAGCAGCAATTAGTCCGGCGGCAAATAACAATGAGTCACCTGTAATGAAAGGAACAAAAACTCCGATTAATAATCCTGTACCCGCAAAAATCAGTCCCCAGACAACTATGTAAAACAAAAAAGGGCCAGAAGTGTTCAGAAAATCTTGTAGCGGTCCGTCAAGAGCGGCTGCGATTAGGTGCACGTGCGAAGCCTAGGCTGTGCTCATGAGTCATAGCGAAGAGCCACTAAAACAGCATGACGAGGTAGAACATGTTGTAGGAGTTGGTCCTTGGGTTGGGCCTTTACCAACTGAGTCTCATTTCGATCCGGAACTTTTGCGCGAAGGTGATCGCCGAAATGTGATTGACGAATATCGCTATTGGAAAATGGATGCAATCATCGCCGATTTGGACACCAAGCGGCACCCATTTCATATTGCAATTGAAAATTTGGAACATGACATGAATATTGGTTCGATTGTTCGTTC
Organism: Micrococcales bacterium; assembly: GCA_024640585.1. Next base: position 10,870 of record JAHEEQ010000037.1, on the reverse strand, counting down.
CGCAAATGCTTTTATGGCCAAAGAAGTTCATATCATTGGAAAACGCAGATGGAATCGCCGTGGCGCAATGGTTACGGATCGCTATCAACATGTTACTCACCATGAAGATATTGAAAGTTTCGGGAAATGGGCCAAAGAAAGGAATTTGGAAGTAATTGGAATCGATAATCTTCCAGGTTCTGTACCGATAGAAACCTTCGATATACCGCGCGAATGCGTATTACTTTTTGGTCAAGAAGGTCGTGGGCTTACTCCTGAAGCGGGAGAATTAGTAACTTCATGCCTATCTATTGCACAATTCGGTTCCACAAGGTCGATTAATGCAGGTGCAGCTGCTGCGATAGCAATGCATGCATGGATACGCCGCCACGTTTTTAGTCAAAACGTAAACTGAAAGAAGTGAAATGAAAAGTCAGCACAAGGTAGTGCTAAGCCAGGCGAAGTTTCGTCGGTTACTTCTCGCACGCACTATTTCTAATATTGGAAACGGAATGGCTCCAACGGCACTTGCTTTTTCTATTTTTGCTTTGCCAAACGGCGATGCCTCAACCCTTAGTTTGGTTTTGACTGCTCAAGCAATTCCGCTCGTAATAATGCTTCCTTTTGGTGGTGTATTTGCAGATCGAATGGGCCGGGCACGCACAATTGCAATTATGGACACCATTCTCAGTGCTGTTGTTTTTCTAGAAGCATACTTATTCTGGAAATCAAATTACTTTGACGGAAACCCACCCATAGTTTTGCTTGCAATCTTGGCTGCACTAAGTGGAGTTTTAAATGCACTTTGGTATCCAGCTTTTCCAGGTTTGCCGGCAGACATCATTGATGAAGAGCATCTCCAAACTGCCAACTCATATATTTCCTTTGGAAGTAATGCTGCAATGATTTTTGGTGCAGCAGCTGGCGGGTTTTTGGTCTCGCAAGTTTCAGGCGCATTTGCAATTGCAGTCGACGCAACAACTTTCTTGATTGCAGGTTGGCTAGTTTGGGGATTGCGTCACACATCCTCGCGCGCGCAAGACAGCGAACCTGTTCTAAAGGAATTACATGATGGTTGGAAAGTTTTCTGGTCATACAAATGGGTAGTGGTAGTAGTTGCATGTTTCACTTTGATTGTGATGGCGATGCGTGCATCCGATGGTGTGCTTGGCCCGTTAGTTGCCAAGGATAAATTCGATGGTGCGATTACGTGGTCACAATTAATTAGTATGGAAGGTGTTGGCCTTCTATTAGGTGCAGTAATTGGTGTAAAACTTCGACCAAAGCGACCGATGGTCATGATGATGATTTCTGCCTATCCAATTGGTATCTATATGTTGCTGCTTTCTGGACCTGCTGTATTGCCAGTGCTTTTTGCTGGAGCTATTTTGATGGGAATTGGTTTAGAACTAACTTGGATTCTTTGGTCGACGGCCTTGCAATCCAACATTCCAAAAGAATCGATTGGTCGAGTTGCCGCCTACGATGCATTTGGATCTGTTTTATTTGGCCCAGTTGGTTTGGCAATTGCGGGTCCACTTGCGCAAAGATTTGGACCGCAGCCAATCTTGATAGCAGGAGGATTACTTGTGATTTCGATGGTCACAGTTAGCCTCTTCAATCGAGATATTCGAAATTTGCGCGGTTCTCAGGCCACTTCCTAGGGGGCAGTGCCCTCAAATACTTCGCGTGGGAGAATGTGCAAGTGTCCGCGAATCCGCGGTCGTCCCCATCGCTTAGGAGCCAGTATGCCTATCGCTACCCCCGAGATTTACCGTGAAATGTTGGATCGCGCGAAAGCCGGTCGATTTGCTTATCCAGCCATCAACGTCACTTCTTCAAACAGCATCGTTGCTGCAATCCGCGGTTTCGCAGAAGCTGAATCTGACGGCATCGTTCAATTCTCTTGGGGCGGCGCAGAATTCGCTTCAGGTCAACGCGTAAAAGACATGGTGCTTGGTGCTCGTGCACTCGCTGAGTTTGCTTATGTTGTTGCAGAAAAGTACGACGTACAAATTGCACTACACACCGATCACTGCCCATTAGAAAAACTCGACGGATACATGCGCCCACTTATTGATGTAAGTGCACTGCGCGTTAAAAATGGTCAACTGCCTTTGTTCCAATCACACATGTGGGATGGATCTGCAGTTCCAATGAATCAAAATCTTGATATTGCAAGTGAATTGCTAGACAAGTGTGCAGCTGCAAACATTATTCTTGAAATTGAAATCGGTGTTGTTGGTGGCGAAGAAGACGGTATCGAAGCGAAGCACGATGCAAAGCTCTTCTCAACTCCTGAAGATGCACTTGCAACAGCAGAAAAGCTTGGTCTTGGTGAACGTGGCCGCTACATGGTTGCAGCAACCTTCGGAAACGTGCACGGCGTTTACAAGCCAGGCAATGTTGTGCTAACTCCTTCAATTCTCGACACTTTGCAAAAGACTGTTGGCGAGAAGTACGGAAAAGACAAGCCATTTGACCTTGTGTTCCACGGAGGTTCCGGTTCATTGCTTTCTGAAATCCGCGAAGCACTTGACTATGGAACTGTGAAGATGAATATCGACACTGACACCCAATACGCATTCACTCGTCCAATCGTTGATCACATGTTCAAGAACTACGACGGCGTGCTAAAGATTGACGGAGAAGTTGGAAACAAGAAGGCATACGACCCACGCGCTTACGGCAAACTCGCTGAAGCTGGAATGGCAGATCGTGTAAAGCAGGCTTGCGAAGACTTGCGTTCGACTGGAACCAAAATCAAGTAGCAAAATTAAATTAGCGCTGACTCACGAAAGTGGGTCAGCGCTTTTTGTTTACCTTTGCACTTTAACTATTGTCCAATTTGGCACTTGGAAATCAAATTAAGTTTGCCTTTCGTTAACCAAGGAATGCCAATCTTGCGCCATCCCAACAATGGGTTTAGCGAGAGGATCTCTCTATTATGGCGCTTCGTAAGCGTTCTGCACTAGGAAAAATTGCAGTTGTTGCTGCAGTTGTTAGTGCGTTAACCGTCAATCCAGCAATGGCTGACGATGCTTTGACCTACATGGAATCAACAAATAGTGCAGCAACTATCAATCAGGTTTTGGCTGCTGGTGACCAATACGGTCTTACCTGGGAAGGTGTCCCAGACGGAATGGGAGCGGTTCGCAACAGCGACGGCACCATCACAATCTTCGTAAATCATGAATTGTCAGCTTCTGACTCTTTCATTTCGACAATTGAGCGTCAATACGGTGGATTTGGTTCAAACGTAACCGCCATCAAATTCAACCCATCTACGGGTGAAGTCATCAAGATTTCAAATGCGATCAAGAATGCAGTTTGGTATGACTACACAACTGGTAAATATGGAAAGAATCCTGAAGCGCCAATTGATGCCCCAAACGTGGATGCATACAACACCCCAAATCATTCAAAAGCTTTGAACCGTTTCTGTTCAGCAACTTTGATCGATGCAGGTGGCTTGTTCTTCAAAACTAAGAAAGCCAAGTACGGCACCAAAGACACAGTTTTTCTAACTGGTGAAGAAGGTTCTGACGAATCACGTGCTTTTGGATTGAATGTAAATACAAAGCAACTTGTTCAACTTCCAGCTCTTGGCTTGGGTGCAGCCGAAAACATTGGCATTGCGGATGTGAAAACAACTAAGAAGAGCACTGTTGCAGTTCTCGGTGAAGATGGTGAATCAACCTCAAGCCAATTGTTTGTTTACAAAGGAACCAAGACCAAGACAGGACCTTGGTACAAGCGAGCAGGACTCACAAATGGTTTGCGCTATGTAACTCGCGTGCTTAACTCAGGCACCACAATCGCAAATGATTTCAACGTTCGCACCGCTATGGCTGACAAGACAATTGTTTCTGCCATCAAGGGTGCAGCTCCAGTTGCTACAGCCAAAGTAAAAATCGTAGAAGGTCAATTGACAATCACGACAGCTGCAGTTCACAACGTCAAGATTGGTGACAAAGTCACACTGAGCGGATTTGGTTCAGTTACTGATGCAAACTCCGTGACAATTGATTTGTCAGGAATTAATGGATCAGCAACTGTTTCTGCTGTTGGTTCAACCACTGCATTCACTTTCGGTGTTGATTTGGACAACTTGGCTGAGACCAACTACACACTAGGTGGCGTAGCAATCGGCGTAAACCAAGTTGTGGTTACCGCAAGTGCTGCTCACAACTTAATTGAAGGTGACACTGTTGCATTCGATGGCGTTAGTGGATTGACTGGTCGCTACGTAGTGACTGGCGTTCCAACCGGCTCAACAACAGTTTTCACAGTTAAGCAAACCGGAAATGCCTTTTCATCAACTGGCGGAACCGCTCATGAAATCTTGGATGTTGAATTCAAGGGAATTCCAACGGATATGGCTGGCGATGCTCAACAAGCATTAGCACAACTACGTGGAACCGTGTTTGCTCGAGTTGAGGACTTGTCGTTCAACCCTGCAAACGCAAATGAGTTGTTCTTCATCACAACCCAATCAGATTCAATCACCGCTGGCTCAGGCTTCGCAGGTGTCGGAGATGTAGCAGGACGCGATGGTGGCGGACTTTGGAAGCTAACTTTCGTTGATGTTGCGCATCCAGAACTTGGTGCAAATCTTGAATTGATTCTTGATGGAACCGAAGCTCCATACAATGACAGTGCGATCAAGCTGAATAAGCCTGACAACATTTCATTCAGTGCTGATGGCCGCTTCGTCATGATCCAAGAAGATCCAGGTGCAAACAATCACATTGCTCGTCTACTCGCCTTGCGCTTGTCAGATCAGAAACTTGTGAGTGTTGCGCAATTTGATTCAACACTTTTCAATCCAGACAGCGTTGATACCTACCTGACAAATGATGAAGAATCTAGCGGCATCTTTGATGCGACTAAATACTTCAAATTGAATGATGGTGCTTCTTACTTTATGTTCAATGCGCAGGTACATCCTGTTTCAAAGGACGGTAGCGGTAACTCATTCGCTTCCGACCCACTAAAGGCCCGTGCGGTAGCTATCTTCCGCCCAGACTTGGTAGAGACAACTGATTACACAATCACCAACATCAATCACGTTACATCTGCAACCACGATGACAGTTTCAGTTACTGACACTGGCGATTTGGCAGCCAATGACATCGTCACGATTTACGGTGGAACAAAGGAAGTTAACGGAACTTACTCAGTAACAGCCGTTAATCCGGACACTGACACATTCACAGTTACAGTTAAAAATACTGTGACGCTGAATGGTGACTTGAATGTTGGTAACTCAGGCTTGAGTGCAAATGCGAAAGCAAAGGTTTCATCAACCGATGCCGATCTTGCGATCAAGAGCACAATCTTCGAAGGTGGCGGTCTTTACACCTTGAAGATTACAGACTGGGACGCGCTTTTTAGCCCAGTTATTTAATCCCTTCATAGGAGAGGCTGGTGGGTGCTCTGCGCGCCCACCAGCCTCTTTTTAGTTCTGTTCACCTGATGTTTACCTTGAATTCTTGCCTTTATTACCTTTCAAACCATTTACCGACAACTTGAAAAGCCAAACTTCAGGCATGTCTTTGGCGCCCGAAACCGAGAATATTGTCCCTCGCACGATTCATGTGATTCGACAAGGATCTGACAAAGTTTTTCGCGGCATATTGATTGCTGGTGGATTAGCCGCATTTGTTTTACTTTCTGGAATTTTCGGTTATCTAGCTGCATCTGCGGCGCCAGTGTTACGTGCATTTGGATTGAGTTTCTTTACTGGCAGTTCCTGGTATGCAGGTGATGGACTTCTAGTATCTGAAGGTTCAATCGACCCTCCAACATTTGGTCTTGCACCAATGCTTTGGGGTTCGCTTCTTATAGCAATCATTGCTGTTGCGATTGCAATTCCAATGGCAATCGGCATCGCACTAGCGGCAACTTATTTTTTGCCAAAGAAAATTGCATTTGCGTTTACAGTTTTCGTTGACTTAGTTGCAGCTATTCCATCCATTGTGTTTGGACTTTGGGGTTTCTTTGTGCTCATGCAACATGGTGCACTTTGGGCGAAATGGCTGAATACGCATCTTGGTTTCATTCCATTTTTCAAAGTTGAGTTTGAAGGTTTTGAACAATCACCGTTTATGGCTGGATTGGTTCTTGCAATCATGATTACTCCGATTATTGCGGCGGTGTCTCGAGAAATATTTGCGTCAGTTCCATCAGAACTAATTTCCGGAGCTCAAGCGCTTGGTGCTAGTCGGTGGACCATGATTCGAAATGTTGTATTGCCTTTTAGTAAGAGTGGCATCACAGGCGGAGCAATGCTTGGCCTCGGTCGAGCTCTTGGCGAAACCATTGCAGTGTTCTTTGTTTTGCAATTATTCTTTGACGACATCAACTGGATTCGAATCCTTGAAAGCACCGGCGGATCTGTCGCATCTTTAATTGTCTCTAGATTCGGTGAGGCGCAACCATTAGAACTCAGCGCTCTTTTTGGTGCCGGCCTTGCACTTTTCTTGATAACACTCGCTGCAAATGCAGTTGCAACTGCAATAGTTTCTTCTACTAATCGGACGAAAAAATGAGTCAATTACTTTCTGATACCCCAACTCAGCCTTGGAAAATCGTTGATTCGCAATATCGAATGCAGCAAATTGGAACGCATTTTGGTACACCAATTCTTGCGCTGCTATTTACTGCGCTTTCACCGATGGCTGGTTTTACTGGTTTTTGTCTGACATGGCTTGGTTTCCACATTATCTCGGCCGCTTTACTTGCTAAATATGGCAAGAAAAAGAAGTCGTATGCAAATGCATTCTTAGAAGTATTTGTAGGTGCGACAATTTTCGTATTTGTATCGTTTGTTGCAACCGTGCTTTGGCCGGTTATTTCAAATGGAATTGTTGGTCTTTCGCATTTGAATTTGCTGTTTAGCGATGCTGCCAAAGTTGGGGCAGATGCTTCACTCAATAAAGGTGGACTTGGCCATGCAATAGTTGGATCGATAATTATGGTCGGCATTGCAACGCTGATTTCAGTTCCAATTGGAATTCTGGCAGCACTTTATGTGACCGAAGTACGTGGAAAACTAACTCCGTTCGTTCGCTTCTTCGTTCAAGCAATGTCAGGTGTGCCTTCGATTGTTGCAGGTTTGTTTATTTATTCAGCACTGATTGTTAGTGGAATCTTGCAATATTCGGGATTTGCTGGTGCACTGGCGCTTTCAATCCTGATGTTGCCAACCGTGGCGCGCACAGCTGAAGAAATTCTGCGACTAATTCCAGATGATCTGCGCACTGCGGCTTTGGCACTAGGTGGAACTCAATGGCGCACAGTTCGCATGGTTGTCTTACCGGCAGCAAAGAGCGGTTTGATCACATCAGCAATATTGGGAGTTGCTCGCGTCGCGGGCGAAACCGCACCGCTGCTCTTAACTGCATTTGGCAACAACGTTTTAAATGTTAATCCGTTTTCAGAATCCATGTCTGCACTTCCGAGTTTCGTATTTACACAAATGTTGCTAGGTGGAGACAACGACATGGCTCGCGCTTGGTTTGCAACTTTCGTTCTGTTAATTGCAATCACAGTTTTGTTTACCTCAGCTCGAATTGTGGCTGACCGAATGAAGAGAAACTAGAGGAAAAGATGAGTTCAGAAGACTTTGAATTCGAAGCCAATTCACAAAATGCGATGAAGACTAAGGATATAAATGTCTGGTTTGGTGATCGCCAAGTCTTGGCGAATGTAAACCTCGAGTTTCCAACCAACACCGTCACAGCACTAATTGGACCCTCCGGTTGCGGTAAATCTACTTTCATTCGAACTTTGAATCGAATGCATGAATTAATTCCAAGTGCGAAACTTGCTGGTCATGTGATGTTGGACAATGAAGATATCTATGCGCCTCATGTTGACCCAGTTGATGTGCGCTTAAAGGTCGGTATGGTTTTTCAAAAGCCAAATCCATTCCCATCCATGTCAATTGGTGACAATGTGTTAGCTGGTTTGAAACTTGCCAAGCGCAAAGTTGAAGATGCTGATTTCATACTGGAAGACTCACTTCGCAAAGCCGGCCTTTGGGATGAGGTAAAGGATCGTCTCAAGACAAGTGCAGGGTCACTTTCTGGAGGTCAACAGCAGCGCCTTTGTATAGCTCGATCCCTAGTTTTGAAGCCACAAATACTTCTCATGGACGAGCCTTGCTCAGCGTTGGACCCAGGTTCAACCCGTCGCATCGAAGAGACCATCAAAGAATTGCGTGAATCGGTCACAATTGTCATTGTTACGCATAACATGCAACAGGCACTTCGCGTGAGCGACTACACAGCATTTTTCTTGTCTGAGGACGGTCGACCTGGCCACGTAGTCGAAAGTGGATTGACTCACGACATTTTCCACAGCCCTCAAGACCAGCGCACCGATGACTATGTTCATGGTCGATTCGGGTAACCTGAAAATACTTCACCAAAAGTTCACCTAAAACAAACCTCCGCTTCTACTAGACGCGGAGGTTTGTTTTATTTGTTTCTCTATTGTCCGAGGCATGTTGTGGGACACCGTAGAAAAGCAGAAGCTGATCACTCACAACTACACGAAAGGAAATAGCATGCCAAAGCGCTTGCTTGCAGCATTTGTTGCTGCTGCTATTGCAGTTACCACCTTCCTAGCTGGACCTGCTTTTGCCGTTACAAGTCTTAAAGGCACTGGCTCATCTTTTGCCTACAAATTCATTACCGAATGTTCAACAAAACAAAATGATTACAACATCACCTACATCAGCCAAGGTTCTGGCGTTGGTCGTAGCGCATTTGGCGCAAGCACTGTTGATTTCGGCGCATCTGACGCTGCATCAACAATTTCAACTGGACGTACCTATCGTTACATCCCAGTTGTTGGTGGCCCAATCGCAATCATGTACAACATTCCAGGTATTGCAAATGCAAAACTAAAACTTGATGCAACTACACTTGCCAAAATCCTTTCTGGAAAAATCACCAAGTGGAATGACGCAGCAATTAAGAAATTGCAAGATGCTGCAATTAAATCAAAACTTCCAAACAAATCAATTCGTGTTGTATACCGCTCTGCAAGCTCAGGTACCTCAGAAAACCTAACCGATTACCTACGTCAAAATGTTCCAAGTATTTGGACCAAGGCAAAGAACGGCACAATCGCTTCAGGCAACCCAGCTGGTCGTATGCCTGCAGGTGCAATTGGCGCTGCAACTTCACAAGCACTCGTAACTTCAGTTAAGAACACTTCTTACACACTTGGTTATGCCGACCTTTCTGACTCTGTTGATTCAAAGGGTAAGCCAAAAGTTACAGTCGCAAAATTGAAGAATGCAAAGGGTGAATTCATTGCTCCTAGCTCTGCAGCTGCTTCCAAGTTCTTGCAAGAGTTCTATGGTCGCGCATCATTCAACTCCTCAACTGGTGCAGTCACGCTTGATTTCACTAAAGAAATTGCTGGTGCATACCAAGCGTCATTGCTTACATATGCAATTGCAGATCGTGGCGCATCTTCAGCAAAGGCCGAAGCAGTTGAAGGATTCGTTAAGTACCTTCTAAATACTTGCGGTCCAAACAACGGTAAGTCTCTCGGCTATGCACCAATCGCAGGTCAACTAAAGACCAAGGCGCTTGAACTTGCAGACGCAATTCACGACTAAATCCAAGTAACACAGCGAACAGCGGCACAGGTGACTGTGTCGCTGTTTGTTTTTGAGCAGGCTCGGTAAACTTCCGCCGCAAGACCAACGGGTGCTTGCCAATGTTTGAGAAGTAAGGAGGCGCCCAATGCCTGCGATTGTGCTGCTGGGTGCCCAATGGGGCGATGAAGGTAAAGGCAAAGCCACGGATTTATTAGGTAGCCGCGTTGATTACGTGGTTCGCTACCAAGGTGGAAACAATGCCGGACACACTGTTGTAATTGGCGACAAAAAGTTTGCCCTACACCTTTTGCCTTCTGGCATTTTGAGTCCGGAAGTTGTCCCAGTAATTGGCAATGGTGTTGTGATTGACCTTGCCGTTCTGTTCCATGAAATCGATGGGCTAGAAGCTCAAGGCGTTGACACCTCAAAACTTGTAATTAGTGCAAACGCTCACATCATCACGCCGTATCACGTAACACTGGACAAAGTGACCGAACGTTTCTTAGGCAAATCTAAAATCGGAACCACCGGTCGCGGTATTGGTCCAACATATTCAGACAAAGTTGCACGCGTTGGAATTCGCGTTCAAGATTTGTTTGACGAAAAGATTTTGAAAGACAAAGTTGAAGGCGCACTAATCAACAAGAACCAAGTTTTAGTCAAGGTGTACAACCGCCGCGCTGTTGAAGCGGAAGCAATTGTTGAAGAACTTCTAACTTTTGCAAATCGCCTGCGCCCTTATGTTCAAGATACAACTTTGTTATTGAACAACGCACTTGAGGCAGGCAAAGTTGTTTTGCTTGAAGGTGGCCAAGGCACATTGCTCGATGTTGACCACGGAACTTATCCTTTTGTAACTTCTTCAAATCCAACCGCTGGTGGTGCATGCACAGGCTCTGGTATCGGACCAACAAAAATCACAAGAAGTATTGGCATTTTGAAGGCTTATACGACACGCGTTGGATCAGGTCCATTCCCAACCGAATTACTAGATGCAGATGGCGAAAAACTTCGTCAGATTGGTGGCGAAGTTGGTGTGACCACCGGACGCCCTCGTCGATGTGGTTGGTTTGATGCGCCGATTGCTCGCTATGCAACTCGCGTAAATGGATTGACTGACTTCTTTCTAACCAAACTTGATGTATTAAGCGACTGGGATGAAATTCCAGTTTGTGTTGCGTATGAAGTAGATGGAATGCGTGTTGAAGAGCTTCCAGCTTCACAAACTGACTTCCACCATGCAAAACCGATTTACGAAAACTTGCCAGG
>JAHEEQ010000033.1:10380-12032 GCA_024640585.1 Micrococcales bacterium | reverse complement strand
TGAAGAAAATGAGAAGCGGCACCAAATCCTTGGTGAGCAACTCGAAAAACTTGGGCTTAACTATTTCTACACACGCGGATTCGATCCTTCTGCTGGAACAGAAGAAGAGTGGAGCGAGGATGGTTACGGCGTGGTTGGAAATGTAGGCGAGACTGTGATGGCACTTGCGAAAGAGTGGGAACAAAATGCAGTTTTCGTTTGGACGCCAACCAGGTGGTTCATCAAAGGTGTTTTGATGAAAGGCGAATCGAGTTCAGGCTGGCGATATGTCTAGTTTGTCGCGCCCAATATTCGTTGGTGGAGTAAGTCGAAGTGGCACCACAGTTGTTGGAAAAAGATTGCTTGGACGCCACAATGAAATCGGATGTGTGAAACCAGCCGAAATGTGGTTTATCACAGATCGAGGTGGGCTTTGCGATATTGCACATCCTGAAATTGGTTTCTTAAAAAAAGAATTACTTGCTTTGAAGCGGGGAAATCTCACGCAGCTGTCTGCGTTTAACAAACGTATGCGCGGGTTTTGGTATGGCAGACAATGGAAGCGACAGGATGTAATCAAAGGATTACATGAAACCGTTTCAAACGAACAATTAGAAACTGCACTGTATAATTTCAATCGCAATTACAAAGAAGATTCAGTTGCGGCTGCACGTCAATTAGTTGCTGATTTGATTGACCCTTACATACTTTCTAAGAACAAAAATCGTTGGGTGGACACGACGCCGAGAAATGTTCGCAGAGCTGAAGCGCTACATTCTGTATTTCCAGATATGAAATTGATTCACATGATTCGTGATGGCAGAGATGCGGCGTCATCAATCGTCTCAATGAAGTGGGGTCCAACAGACATTCATGATGCATTGGAGCAATGGTTCTTGCACATGCTTGAAGGTCAACAATCTGCTGCAAAACTTCCTGATGGGACAGTTCTTACTTTGCACCTTGAAGATTTGGTTGAGCGAGATCGCGAGGGAAGCTACAAGACAATTCTGGATTTCCTTGAAATTGCGGATGCACCGAAAATGCGAAACTATTTTGAAACCGAAATGTCTGCTACAAATGCGAACAAAGGCCGCTGGAAAGCTGGATTACATCCAAACGATATTTCTAAACTGGAATTTGACTATGAGATTTATTGCAATAGATTGCAAGAGCTTGGTCTAGTTACTCCAAAATAAGTTGGTAGCGCATTGCTTCTTCGCCGTAACCACCTTCGGCTTCGGCCATTGGCTTATAACCAAACTTTTCCCAATAAGTTGCTGCAGATTGCACTGCGGTGAGTTCAACACTTTTGAAACCGCGATCTCGTGCGATTTCGATTGAGGTTTCCATGAAAATCCTGGCAAGCCCTTGTCCTTCAAAGTCGGGGTGAATTGCAATGTCATGAAGGTAGTACGCGTTTTCAACATGCGGTATCTCGCGAATGTCGCTGTGAAGTGGAACTGCTAAACCGGATTGCCAGTTGAATCCGATGCAATAACCAGCAAGTCGACCGTCATTAAAGCCGCCAAGACAAGTTTCGTTTGAAACAATAAGTTTGGTACGAAAAATCTCTTTGGACTCAATGTAGATGTCACCATAGGCAGCACGTTGAACCACCAGCAAATCATCAAGATCTACATCTTTGAGAGGTCGTACTTCAAAATTCATAT
>JAHEEQ010000033.1:0-10280 GCA_024640585.1 Micrococcales bacterium | reverse complement strand
TGCAAATCGAAATCTCGAAGAATTCTCGCCATCAAAAGCGGACCTTCAACTAAAGCCATATCCCTTCCAATGCACATGCGAGCGCCAAGTCCGAATGGAAGATATTCGCTTCTAGCAAGCTGAGATTGTGCATCAGAAAATCGTGATGGATCGAATCGTTCTGGATCTTCCCAACTACCTTGATGTTGCAACATGTACGGGCTCATAATGATTAACGAATTTGCTGGAATCGCAATTCCTTCGATTGTGTCAGACTCAATTGTGTTTCTAGTTATTAGCCAAGCTGGTGGATAAAGCCGCATGGTTTCTGCAAACACAGATTGCAAATATGGAACCTGACTGAGTTCATCTAGATTGGAAGCACTTCTTACTTCGCTGATGCACTTAGTAAGAACATCTGGATGCTGATTCAACAACTGCCACATCCAAGCCATCGCACTCGCAACAGTTTCGTGCCCAGCCACAATAAAAGTGACGATTTCGTCGCGTACTGCTTTCACATCAAACTTAATTGGATCACTTTGATGCGCTTCGCGTAGGAGAGAAATGAACGCATCTGGGTGAACATCCGGGGCGATCAAAAGCTGTGCCACCGCTGCATCAAGCTGCTTGATTGCGCGATTTAATTTTCTGTGATTTGCAGTTGGAATCCAACTTGGAATTGGTAATGGCATTTGGGCTTTTGCTACGACTACATCGAGAGCTGAAATTGTTGCGGAGGCAATCGCTTCGCTGTCGTCACTTAGTGACTTTCCAAAAAGTGCTCGTCCTACAACTTCAAGTGTGAGGTGTTGCATTGCAGCTGCAATTTCTACATCTGGATTTGCTTCCCACTTTTCTTTTAATACCTGGTAGGAGTTTTCAATCGATTCAATAACAAGCCTTTGCATTGCGCGATGGAAAGCTGGCTGTAGGACCTTTCGATGGGCTTTCCAGATCTCCCCATCGGCTGTCAGTAAACCTTCACCTGTCACAATCGATAGGGATTTATATTGCAAAGTTTGTTTTGCGAAATTTTTGGCGTTAGAACGAAGTACGTAGTCCACCATCTCCGGGTTGCTAATCGAAAATGCAGGAATTGGCACGGGGTACTGAACGATTGATCCGTAATTGGCATGCATATCCATTAGGAAGCCGGTGGTATCAGTTCGGATACTCGACAAATTCTTAAGCATGGTCAATGCATCAGGACCAGGCGCTACTTTCTTAACTGCCACAGCCTGAGCCTATGAGTGCGGAACAGATTCATTTGCCTTTGGATTGTTGGGTAAGTTTCTCCCATGTCTAAAGTGCTCGCGTCTCTGCCTGTTGGTGAAAAAGTTGGTATTGCCTTTTCTGGCGGCCTAGATACTTCGGTTGCCGTCGCATGGATGCGTGAAAACGGAGCGATCCCATACACCTACACAGCAGATCTTGGCCAATACGACGAACCAGACATCGACTCAGTTCCTGGCCGCGCAGCGCAATACGGCGCGGAGGGTGCACGTCTGGTTGATTGCAAGTCTGCATTGGTTGAAGAAGGTTTTGCAGCAATTGCATGCGGTGCTTTCCATATTCGTAGTGGTGGCAAGCAGTACTTCAATACAACTCCGCTTGGCCGCGCCGTTACTGGAACTTTGTTAGTGCGCGCGATGCTCAAAGATGGCGTTGCAATTTGGGGCGACGGTTCTACTTACAAAGGAAACGACATCGAACGTTTCTATCGTTATGGCCTGCTTGCAAATCCAGCTCTTCGCATTTACAAGCCATGGTTAGACACAGCTTTCGTCAACGAACTTGGCGGACGTAAAGAAATGTCAGAATGGATGACCGCACACAAACTTCCGTATCGTGACTCGGTTGAAAAGGCATACTCAACAGATGCAAATATTCTTGGCGCAACCCACGAAGCGAAGTCACTAGAACTTCTAAATTCTTCTATGGAGATCGTTCAACCGATTATGGGTGTGCGTTTTTGGGATCCGGCTGTTGAAATCAAAACAGAAGACGTTGTTGTCAAATTTGAACAAGGACGCCCAATCTCAATCAATGGAAAAGAATTAGATGCTGTTGCATTGATGCAAGAAGCGAACAACATTGGCGGTCGCCACGGACTTGGCATGGCAGACCAAATTGAAAACCGTATTATCGAAGCGAAAAGCCGTGGCATTTATGAAGCACCTGGAATGGCTCTGCTATTTATTGCATACGAACGTCTAGTTTCTGCAATTCACAACGAAGACACAATTGCTAACTACCACGCAGAAGGTCGCCGTCTCGGCAGACTTCTATATGAAGGTCGCTGGTTTGACCCACAAGCATTAATGCTGCGCGAATCACTTCAACGCTGGGTTGCATCAGCAATCACAGGCGAAGTGACACTTCGATTGCGTCGCGGAGATGACTACACAGTCATTAATACTGTTGGGCCACATCTTTCATACCATCCAGACAAACTTTCAATGGAACGCACAGAAGATGCAGCTTTCGGTCCGCAAGATCGCATTGGCCAACTAACAATGCGCAACCTTGACATTGCAGACACCCGAGCCAAACTTGAAATGTATGCAAAACAAGGCCAACTCTCTGGCGGACAAGCCAACTTGGTTGGCGAACTCACTGATGGTGAATAAATAGGGCTTTAGCCACTTGTTCTCGAATTAATAGCGCGTAACCTTTAGGTGTCGAGCCACCTAAGGGGGCAATCATGAACACGACACTATTAACACCTCAGCAACAACATTCTGAAGAATCCAACTATCACTACGTAGCTTGGGCAATGGTTTTGCTATTTCCCATATTCTTCATAATTGGATTTGCGGCTGCCCATATTCCATACATCTTTTGGAATTATGAAGAAGGATCCGGAACTGAACCAATGTGGTTTGGACTTCTCTGCGTTCTTTGCTTTATGGCTGTTCAGGCACTTCCAGTTTGGGTGATGTGGAAATACGGCCATAAGGCGGTTGAAGCGGGTCACCAATCAGGTGTTTATGCATATTGGGTTGGAGCTTTTTGGGGACTTGGATTACTAGCGCTGATGTTTATTTCAGCATTAGTGAATCAGTTCGCGTAGATAGTTAGAAAGTGACAACTTTCAGTTTGCAAGGAACATCCATTTCATCACGGATGGCATCTAGATGCTCCTTGGTGATGCGGTGCAATTCAGGGGTCCAGGACTTTCCAACTTCTGATTTAGGAACGCGGAGAGTGACCGACTCCTGATGAGCGCCGATGATGCTTGGAGCGTATTCGAGCAAGACTTGAGCCAAAGGCTCTTCAAAAGCCTCGGCTGTGAGCTTGCATTGGTCTAGAACTTCGGTGAATTCGATAGTGACAATCATCTACAATCTCCCTTGTGCGAATCGCACAAAACGCGCTCTGAAGTGGCGCATTCTACGCAGGAGATCTTTTGAGCGAGAACGAAACCAACAAATCCGAAAGCACCGAAACTGCGAACCTTCCAGACATCGTGCGCCGAGTTGGTGGCGACCTTGAAAAGGTCATTTCAAATCTTCCAGACTATGTTGATGAGCGCTATCCACTCGACCGGTTTAAGCAAATTGCACTTGGCCGCCTGATTGAAGATAAGCCAAAGCTAAACAACGAAAAAGACATCGCGAAGATTGTTGATTTGTTGAGTTTCCACGGCATCGAACGTGACCAGATGAACGACTTAAATGTTTTGCTAGACAATCATGGAGCTGATGATGTCTGGACTGCAATTAATTACCTGTATGAAATTGGATTCCGCGATCGCGGCACCGCTTCTGAAGAAGAAAGCAAAACAAATGCATTCGTCTTTGTTCGAGCAGTACTCAGCCGCATGTCCGAACTTCGCGCCCAAGGTAAGAAAGTTGTAAACGAAGAAGTTCTAGACGCAACTGTTTGGGATATCAACGACTACATTGACGCTGCCGACCAGGATGAATACCAGTACACAGGTGGAACCATCGGCGGGGAAGATGTGCTCGAACTCGAAGATGACGTTGAGTAAAACATGGCAAACGACAATCCGTTAATTGCACTTGGAGTTCCGCGCCACGTTTTGGTTTTAGCTGTTAAAGATAAGAATCCAAAACTCGCTTTGGAAATAGCTGAGGCTAATTACAAAACACTTGCGAAGAAATTCCACCCTGACCTTCCAGGTGGCGACGCTGCATATATGAGCGCGCTAGGTGATGCCATGGAAGAGATTCGCGATCTTGATGCACTCGACTATTACTTGTCTGAACTTGTTGGCCGAAGCGATGTGTCTGAAGCGCGAGTTCAAGAAAAAGTTCGCAAGAGTGCTGCAGTAATCGAAAAGCGGGACACTTTTTCACTTCGCGCTGTTACAGACCTTTTTGAGTATGTAGATCAATTCCAAATGCTGGGGTTGCGTAAACCAATGTCATTCATTGCCTATGGGCAAGAGGTGACAATGACTATTGCGGTTACAGATGGAGACACTGTCGAAGTTGTTTGCTATTCGAACGAAGAAATGAATTCTGAAGTTTCAGACTTTCGTTTGACCGCTAGTGGTTGGGAATTTAAACATCCTGACCTAGACACGAAAAATAAATGGCAATCACTTGGCGATCCAGACTTGAAGCTAACTGCAAAAGCTGTCGGTTATGTAATTCGAGATCGCAATAAAGAGGTTGAGATTGATAGCGAAGTTCAAGCTCTGAGTGGCGGTGCGAAAATCCGTGATCTTGCTTGGACTAAAGCAAGTGATTCTTGGTTCATGCCTTTCATTTCATTTGGCGGTTTGCCTGTGACGGAAAAAGAGTCACTAAATTCTCTCAACTTGCAAATAGTTCTCCATCGTCGCGATGATGATACAGATGAGAATCTTTTTAGTGTCACACAGCGAGTTTTGAAGTTCGCGCAAATTAAGTAGTCCCAATGTTTGACATTTCATACTCGATACAACACATGACCTGGGCAAATGGGAAGTTCTTTGAAGAATTATCAGCGTTGCCACTTGAATGTTTAAAGGCTCATTATGGAAATACAGATTGGAATGTTGCGAACATTTCTGCGCACATTGTTAGTGGAAATAATTGGTACCTGTACCTACTGGATGGTTTCGAGGATGACGATTATCCGTTACCTACTACACAATCAGACATCACCAATTTAAGAAATCACTTAAGCGGTCAAGACGCGAAGATCTTTGAAAATGCGTCCAAACCAAATGCTGAAATCACATTTGATGGCTTCGATGGTCCATCAAAGACCAGCCGCGAAATGGTGCTTCACCAGGCTATTTATCACGCGACTGAACACAGAACCCAAATCGCAACCGCAATCGAAGTGCAGGGAATAGCGAAAATAGATTTAGATTCTTACGACTTCTGGAGCTTTTTCCACTCTCAAAAGTAATTACTTTGCACGCTCGAGAGGGGTCGAACCTCCAACCTACCGGGTAGAAACCGGTTGCTCTATCCATTGAGCTACGAGCGCTAGTGGGCTTATTTTCGCAGAAAAAGCCTGCACACAAAAACGAGCCGCCTAAGCGAGAACCTAGGCGGCTGTTTTTGAGGTTTACTCCAGAACTGGTTCTACCTTGGCAGCAAGAATATAAATCTTGCCAGTGTTGGTGTCCAGAGCGCTATTCATCCAACGCATAATTGTTACGTCAATCATTTCAGAACCTGGGTTTATGGGAAATGTCTTTTCAGAAGAAATTAGTGTCTTAGTAAGCGGTGTTGATTGGTACATCTTTCCAACAGTTCCCGATAAATGATCTAGAGAACTACCTTCGGATTTTCCATCTCCCCAAGATTCCAAGATCACATTTCCACTGCTATTTTCGGCGTACCAATAAACAGTAATTTTCGCACTTGTTGCTGTTGCCCAAGAACTTGGTGCCGGGAATGAAGCGAGAAGAGTCTCAACACCAGTGTTTGCATTTTCAATAACCCATGCACTTCTAGGAAGGCTACTTTCATAAACCTGTTCTAGTGATGAAAGAGTTGAGAAGCTATAGGTAGTGAAGTCGGTTGGATTCAACATGACTTCGTACCCGCCATCTTGTCCGTCCGCTCCTGGTTCTCCTTCTATTCCAGTTATACCTGAAGGTCCTTGAGGGCCATTGCTATTCCAAGATATTTTTGCATAACCTTTTGCACATTTCTTTGCAGAGGTTGTCATTTTGATTGCGCCAGAAGATTTCTTGACGCAGGCGTAGTAAGTTGACTGAGCCGGTGTCGCTTGCGATGAAGTGATAGAAGTCAACAGCACCGTGAAAATTACAAGTAGTACTGGGTAAATTGCTTTTTTCATTACCATCCTTGAGTTTGGGTGTTTTGCACAACACTTAATAGGTGGAGATTATCCACAAGTTTCAGTGAATTAGGTAGACGTTAAAAAAGTAATTTAATTTTCTGCACGAAAGTGAGGAAAAATGACAGAGATAAATGTCAGTTTAAATGGCAATGTGGTGAGCGAACCCGTAATGGTGCCGACTAAGAGCGGTGTTTCCATGTGTTCAGTTCGGGTTGCAGTGAATTCGAGAAGGTTCGACAAAGCCGCGCAGATTTGGCTAGATGGAGATACGACCTATTTCAATGTGACTGCGTGGCGTGGGCTCGCTGAGAATGTTGGCTCGAGTGTGAAGAAAGGCGATCCAGTTGTTGTCGTTGGAAAATTGCGAGTGCGGGAGTGGAACAAAGAGGAAAAGTCCGGAACTTCCGTTGAAGTCGAAGCCTCTTCAATTGGTCATGATTTGAGTCGGGGAAGTAGCCAATTCACGAGGGGTTCGCGCACGGATTTTGATGGAGTTGAGAGTTCGGGGAGCATTTCGCTCACGGGCTGAGTGCGGTTTGAGCGCAGGTAGGCTTCCCCGCTATGGCTGAATTCATTTATACCCTCAAAAAAGCACGTAAAGCTCACGGCGACAAGGTCATCCTGGATGACGTAACTCTGATGTTTTTGCCAGGCGCAAAAATCGGTGTGGTTGGCCCAAACGGCGCAGGTAAATCAACTCTCATCAAGGTGATGGCAGGACTCGAGCAAGTATCAAACGGTGAGGCTTACTTAACACCTGGCTACACAGTTGGCATCTTGGCGCAAGAGCCAAAACTTGATGAAACCAAAACAGTGCTTGGAAATGTTGAAGATGGTGTTGCAGAAACCAAAGCAATGCTAGATCGCTACAACGAAATTTCTGCAGAGATGGCAAACCCAGATGCTGACTTCGATAAGTTGATGGAAGAAATGGGCAAGTTGCAAGAAAAAATCGACCACAAGAATGCTTGGGATCTAGATGCGCAACTTGAAATGGCGATGGATGCACTTCGCTGTCCAGCACCAGATGCTGATGTAACCAAACTATCTGGTGGTGAACGTCGTCGCGTTGCACTTTGCAAATTGTTGTTGCAACAACCAGATTTGCTTTTGCTTGACGAACCGACCAACCACTTGGACGCCGAGAGTGTGCAGTGGCTTGAACAACATCTTGAAAAATACCCAGGCACTATCGTCGCGATTACACACGATAGATACTTCTTGGACAATGTTGCACAGTGGATTTTGGAATTAGACCGTGGTCGCTGCTATCCATACGAAGGCAACTACTCAACCTACCTAGAAATGAAATCAGCTCGCTTAAAAGTTGAAGGTCAAAAAGACGTAAAACAAAAGAAGCGTCTTGATGAAGAACTCGAGTGGGTTCGTTCAAATGCGAAGGCTCGTCAAACTAAGTCTCGTGCTCGTTTAGACCGTTACGAAGAAATGGCTTCTGAGGCGGAGAAGACTCGCAAAATGGACTTTGAAGAAATCCAAATTCCACCAGGACCTCGCCTTGGTGCGATCGTGGTTGAGGCCAATGGTCTAACCAAAGGCTTTGATGACCGAGTTTTGATTGACAACCTTTCATTTACACTGCCACGCAATGGAATCGTTGGTGTGATTGGTCCAAATGGTGTTGGTAAAACCACGCTGTTTCGCATGATTGTTACTGCTGCAGGTTTGGCAGTTGAATCAGAAAAACCTGATAGCGGTGACTTGAAGATTGGCGACACCGTCAAACTTTCTTATGTAGATCAAAGCCGCGCAGGTTTGGATCCAGAGAAGTCGGTTTGGGAAGTTGTTTCAGATGGTTTGGACTGGATCAAAGTTGGTCAGGTCGAAATGCCATCTCGCGCATATGTTGGTGCTTTCGGTTTCAAGGGTGCAGATCAACAAAAGAAAACTGGCGTGCTTTCTGGTGGAGAGCGAAACCGTTTGAACCTTGCTTTGACGTTGAAGCAAGGCGGAAACTTGTTGCTTCTAGACGAACCGACAAACGACCTTGATGTTGAAACCCTTGGATCTCTCGAAAACGCATTGCTCGAATTCCCAGGTTGTGCAGTTATCACCTCGCACGACCGCTGGTTCCTCGACCGGATTGCAACTCACATTTTGGCGTATGAAGGCGATAGTCAGTGGTTCTGGTACGAAGGAAACTTCGAGTCGTACGAAAAGAACAAGGTTGAACGTCTCGGTGTCGAAGCGGCCCGCCCTCACCGTGCAACATACCGAAAGTTGACCCGCGACTAATGAACGCTCTAGTCAAAGTTATTCCACTTCGGTGGAATGACTTTGATGTGCTTGGACATGTGAACAATGTTCGGTATTTTGAATATATGCAAGATGCTCGAGTTGCCCTTGTGGAAAAACTTAATATTTCTAAAGCCGAGCTTGCTGAAATTGGCCATGTGGTTGCGCGCCAAGAAATTGACTATCTAAAAGCAATTCCGATGGACGCCACTTCTGTTTCTGTCGAGATTTCCATCGACAAGATAGGTGGCGCGTCTTACAACCTGTCTTATTTGATTTCCGATGGCGCGGGGCACATTTACGCAAAAGCTTCAACCGTGATGGTCACTTTTGATGTGAAGAGCGATTCGGTAGTTCGGATCCCAGACAATCTTCGTGCTGCTTTCGAAGCTTTTAGTAAATAGTCGAAATGCGAAGCAATAATATTTTTGTAAGAATGACCACATGAGCGTTCAATCACCAATCGAACTCAAGTATGAAGAAGCAGTCCACCTCGCAGGGTTGCTTAGAAACTTGAACCGCTGGGATCCAACTTCTGTTGTTCGCATCCAAACTCGCGGCAAGGTTGCGGGAATCTGGGCCAAGACCCCAGTCGACGCCTTAGTCTTCATCGCGATTCCACTCGCGAGCGAACCAGCTATGCCAATCGATTGTGTTGTGTTCGCAGCCAGAATGCGTGACATTCTTGGAGATCTTTCAACCATCAACGAAACCAATCGCATTCAAACTTATTCGCTTCCAGATGATTTGGGTAAGCCACTTGAGTATGCAGACATGCCACCTGAAACGAAGTGGATTCAAGGCGAAAAAGCAACTTGCGGAAAACTAAATGATGAAGTTGAAAAAGTGGTTGCCGACTACCATCAACAAATTTCTATGTTCCCAAATGCTGACAGCAAAATGAAAGATTATGTTGCGAATCAAGTTTGGGAAGGCAAATCGATTTCTGGTTTGCCCCTTCGCTGCATTCACATCGCGCGGCAACTTGGTTTTCTAGCTGACGCAAATGCTTTTGCTAATTTTCAAAACGTAGATGGATGGAAGCGACTTTCCACGCCTGGCGGACATATATTTTTTGACGACCGGCCAAAGAAAAACAAACTTCGAGTTGTTAAATAGTCTTAATTAAGTTTGCGATCGCGACTTAAGTCATCTACTTCTTTCGGAGTTTCATTCATCAAGAAGTGCGCAACTTGAACCAAGTAGGTGACAAGTTCGTCGTGAAGTTCTTTTTCCATATTTTGCGCTTCCACAGATGCCATCATGTGTTTAAGCCAGGCATCGCGCGCGATGGCATCAATTGCAAATGCTGCATGACGCATTCGAAGTCTCGGATGCCCGCGTTCTTCGGAATATGTTCCAGGGCCTCCCCAGTACTGCATTAAGAAAAGGGTTAACCGGCGGATGGCTGGCTCTAAATCATCTTCTGGATACATCGGTCGCAAGAGTGGATCGGTTGCTACACCTTTGTAAAAATCTTTGACTAGTGACGAAAAAAATCCTTCGCCACCAACACGGGTGTAAAAATCATCAGTCATTAGCGAGGTGTGGTTGGAGGAGTGCCAGGAGTTGGATATGGACGAGTCAAAACTGGCACCCGCACACCGGCTGCATCAAATGCATTTTTGATTCTCTCGCGAAGAGCGCGGGCCAAAGTCATTTGCTGTTGCGGTGCAACTTTCGCAATTACTTTTATAAATACAGCTTCACCTGAAACTGATTCAATACCCACAAATTCTGGGCGACCTAGCAACATTTCGTCATAAGTTGGA
>JAHEEQ010000284.1 GCA_024640585.1 Micrococcales bacterium | reverse complement strand
GTCCGACAAGTGTCAGATTTGCCAACATAGTCCTGCCTGAGAGCAAGCAATTGCGGATTTCTAGACTTTACCCACGTACACTCATCAAGACTGCATCAAAGACCATCTCGGTGCCCCGTCCAGGTGAGCAAACTGACACTGAGTTAATCGAATGGGTAACCGGAGTCATAAATGCATTTACCGCAAGTATTGTGTAGGAGATATTGTGAAGAAGTTTCTAGTCGCGCTAGTAATCATGCTGAGTCTTTCATCATGTGCGCAGATCCAAAATGCTGGAGCGGCTGCTATCGTTGAAGGAAATGAAATATCGATTGCAACAATCGGCGATCAACACAATGAAATCTTGACGGATTTAGCAGGTGGAGCAATGCCTGGAACTGGCAAGCAAATCAACCGCTCGCTGATTTCTGCTTATGTGGTGGACCAACTTGTTTACTTGGCAGCCTCTGAAATTGGTGTTGCAGTAAGTGATGCAAAAATCAAAGTTTCAGAGCGCAACTACATTTCAATGTTCGGCGGTAAAAAAGCATTCATCAAAACTGCCGCGGAAAATGCAATTCCCCGTTCAGCTATTTGGCAAAACATTCGCACATCTGCGAATTTTGAAGCTATCGGAATTGCACTCGATCCGTCTGGAACTGCAGACACACAATCAACCGCCGCAGTAAGTTTTCTAATGAAATATGCAAAGCATGTTGATATTTCTGTAAACCCTCGTTTTGGGCAATTTATTATTGAAAGATTCACAGTTGGCGACATGCCATTCGATGGTCCAACAATGGATTTGCAAATGTTGAAAATTGAATTGATGCCAAATTAATCATGACGAACGAAGGTCTGATTCAATTACGTGAAGTAATGAATCAACTGCGTAGCCCAGGTGGATGTCCGTGGGATGCTGAACAAACTCATGATTCTTTAATTAAATACCTAATCGAAGAAACTTACGAAACGATTGACGCAATCGATTCTAAGAATCGAGATCATCTAGTCGAAGAACTTGGCGACCTACTATTACAGGTTTTCTTTCATGCTCGAATTGGTGAAGAGCGCGAAGATGAATCATTCGATATCGATGATGTCGCAAAAGGTATTAGTGCAAAGCTAATTCGACGTCATCCACATGTTTTTCCAAATGACCTAGGCGAAATCATTGATGCACCAGATGCCGCATTTGTCGAACAGAATTGGCAGGCATTAAAAAATGCAGAAAAGGCTCGAGTCAGTGTTACAGATGGTGTGCCAGTCTCGATGCCGCCTCTAACTCAAATCTCCAAGTTGGTTACAAGGCTTTTGAATGACAACCAGACCCCACCCATAAGTCCGGAAATTTCATCGAAGGCTCAGCATCTCGCCTTGAGTGCGCAGGAGTCGACGGAACTGATTTTGGCCCTAATTGCCAACATGCAGGGCTCGGGAATCGATGCCGAAAGGCAGATGCGCGAGCGCGTTGCAGACTTCCGTGCTCGTATTCAGGCTCAAGAAGCGGACAAGTAAACTCCGCACATCCCCAAAATGAATTGGAGCGCCGACATGGCCACGATTGAAGATGTATATGCCCGCGAAATTCTTGACTCTCGCGGAAATCCAACTGTTGAAGTTGAAGTAATTCTCGATGATTCCACAATCGCCCGTGCAGCCGTGCCATCAGGTGCCTCAACTGGCGCTTTTGAAGCAAATGAACGTCGCGATGGCGGCGATCGTTACCTTGGCAAAGGTGTTGAAGGAGCAGTGGAAGCGGTTATCGCAGAAATTGCACCTGCAGTTATTGGTTTCCCAGCTGATGAACAACGCCTAATCGACCAGGAAATGATTGACCTAGACGGAACTCCAAACAAGTCACGTCTTGGTGCGAACGCAATCCTTGGTGTCTCATTAGCAGTCGCAAAAGCATCTGCAGATAGTTCAGGACTTCATTTGTTCCGTTACCTTGGCGGACCAAACGCACACACCCTCCCAGTTCCAATGATGAACATCCTTAATGGTGGTGCACACGCTGACACTGGCGTCGACATTCAAGAATTCATGATTGCTCCAATTGGTGCAACCACTTTCAAAGAAGCACTTCGTCAAGGCGTTGAGGTTTATCACTCACTTAAATCAGTTTTGAAAAAAGAAGGCTTTGCCACAGGTCTTGGTGATGAAGGTGGTTTCGCGCCAAACCTGGCAAACAATCGTGCAGCACTCGAGCTAATTGCAGTTGCTGTCGAAAAAGCCGGTCTGAAACTTGGCACCGACATCGCACTAGCACTCGATGTGGCTGCAACTGAATTCTTCAAAGATGGAACATACGGATTTGAAGGTAAGAAGTTGAGTGCTGCCGAAATGGTTGATTACTACGCATCTTTGGTCGCCGACTTCCCAATGGTTT
>JAHEEQ010000278.1 GCA_024640585.1 Micrococcales bacterium | reverse complement strand
GACAAGTTCCGCTCCCCTCTTTCCACCGAACTCACATAGTTGGTATGAAGATCCGCAAGCTCAGCCAATTTTTCTTGCGTGAGTCCTTGTTTCTCCCTAAATACGCGAAGCGCCGCTCCAAAAGTCACTTGGACTTTCTCTTTTGAGATTGGATTTGAGGAGAACTTTGGCACGCCTCAAGTCTTCCCAAATACACACTATGAGTACACACACTATGAGTTTGATTTATGGCAGACTAACCAACTCAAAACGGTAACAAATCAGAACGACAAACTCAATAAATGAAACCCAACACACATGCAATAAATGTCCCCCGTACTTCCACCAATCAACAAGAGCTTGGCTTTACTTGGTGGTTGGTCTGGTCTTGGCTAAATTTAGGGCTTGGAGTTCCATTTGTATTCATGACGCTGCTCGATAAGAAATGGGTACTCACGAGCATGATTTTTACGTTGGCCTATGGTGCCGTTTGTATTTCTATGCTGAAGTACAACAGGTACGCGTTTGTTGCATCAACAGTCCTATCATTCAATCCAGTTGTTTGGATCATTAACGGTGTCTATGTGAAGAACCGCTGGGAGCACCAGAAGGTAATTGCAGGTAGCGTGAAAGGAAACACAGGAACGCAAAAGCTCTCAAAAGCGCGAGAGTCTTCGAGCGGTACATCGGCAGCAAACGCTTCTCAAGCAACGAAGGCAATTGATGAACCATCAAACAGTGACTACGCACGTATAGCCAACGAAATCACATCCGGAAATATTGATCAAGGACTCTGGACACGTCTCTTTGTTGAAACGGACGGCGATGAAAATCGAACACGAGCACGCTACATAAAAGCACGTATCGCCTCGCTAACTGAAGCACCCTCCACGAAGCCCTCAATTGCTAGAAGCCTTGTCCCTATCCCAGACGATCACGAAATTATTTGGCTTCCTGCCTCTTCTTTAGAGTTGCAAAGAGATGTCGAGTATGGCTACCTAAATAAGTTGTACGGTGGATCATCCGGCTGGGTACTTTCAAGCCAAGCGACTATCGAGGGCAATGACAGAATCTTCGACAAGTTAGACATTTGCTTAACCGATGGCAGGACAAAAACTGTCTGGTTCGATATAACGCAGGCTTGGACAAAGACAGCCCAGCAAACTTAATTCATGAGAATGGATGAGTCTGAGATCACCGCTTAGCAAGCGCCTCTTGAAACTTCGACGTACTTACGCGGACGCAAGAGTACTCTTTACCGCCAGACTTGTTCTTTGAAATCGCAAAGGGAACGCCATTAACAATCAAGTGAGTGTCCGACAACAGCACCTCTGGGGTAAAAGTTTTTGCTCTGCCTTGGAACTTTTGTACGGCAATTTTGCTCGCAGCATGCAGGTCGTTAAGAGTCGCTCCTTTTTTGAGTTTGATAGTGTCAAACGGAGAACCAAAGCCAGCCACTTTCGTCATCACCTTATTGATAGCCCACGACGGCAATGGCTGATTCCAATTTTTCGTGACCGGAACTGTTGGACACATCTCCTGCGCCCTTGAACGAACAAACGCTTGAGTCTGTAAAGCCCCCTCTCGAGTAAGTATCGTTTGGATAATTGCATTAAAAGCATTTCCGCTACCGGCAGTTGGTTTAACACTTACACGATGTTCACTACGAATTCTCAATCGGCAATCACGCCCATTGCCATAACCATTTCTAACTAACCAGTGCTTTGTTAACTGATCGCAAGCTTCACTCAATTTCGCCTGAAGATCTAGGGCAGCTTCTTTCCATTTAGCATCAAAATTCGTATTCTTTTTTGGTTTAGCGCCTTCAAAGGTAGCAGGAGCACTCACACCATCGACAGGCTCATTCAAAGCTCGATGTGACTCACTAACATCCTGAATGTCAAGACATAAGTCATCAGGAAAATTACAAAGGCCAGCATTATTAGATTGGTTCATTTCACGCTTTCATAGAAAAGGCTTCCTCCCCTCCTCTTCTTCTATAGAAGATTAAGGAAATTGCCAAAAAATCAAGAATGGATAGTTAAGTACTCACTTAAGGCTACCCACACTTGTTGCGTTATATGTACCCTTCAACCAACAACAGCCGTATCTCTAATGCGCATAATTGTTTGTCGGCTCACCTGAAGCTCTCTAGCCAAAGCCGCCACGGAAATCCCATCCTTCAGGCGAGCAAGAACTTGTTTAGATGAATCTGGTGTCAAACGATTTGGCCGCCCACAATGCGTGCCCGCAGCTTTAGCTCGGCTGATTCCCGCTTGGGTTCTCTCAATCAATAGATCACGCTCAAACTCAGCTACCGCAGCAATGACTTGCATGGTCATCTTTCCGGCTGGGCTAGTTAAGTCCACACCACCAAGAGCGAGGCAATGAACACGAATT
>JAHEEQ010000264.1 GCA_024640585.1 Micrococcales bacterium | reverse complement strand
GAACTCGTCAAAGAGTTGCAGGCTCAGGGTCACAAAGTCGCAATGGTCGGCGATGGAACAAATGACGCACCGGCACTTGCGCAAGCTGACATGAGCATTGCAATTGGAACCGGTACAGATGTGGCTAAAGCTGCCGCTGATATCACCCTGCTGCGTGCTGATCTGGCATTAGTCCCAACGGCAATATCGCTCTCCCGCAAAACTCTTAGTGTGATTAAACAAAATCTATTTTGGGCCTTTGGCTATAACGTTGCTGCAATACCACTCGCAATGACGGGCAGATTGAATCCAATGGTTGCAGGCATAGCGATGAGTGCTTCTAGTGTTTTAGTGGTTTCAAATTCTTTGCGACTACGCAAAACGAAAATCTAGGAATTCCCCGATTTTCTAATATCAGTTAGCCAAGTGTCGGAATCTTTGAATTGCACATCAGACATACCTACTCGCACGGTTGGGATAACCCCATCATGTCGAGGGTATGAACCTAAATAACGAACTTCGGCGCAAATTCGGTGAAGACCCTTTAGCGCTTCGCCAACTCGTTGTTCTGAAATATGGCCTTCGCAATCGATTGAGAAGTAATAGTCACCAAGTTGCTTTTGGGTTGGGCGCGATTCCAAACGCGTAAGGTTTACACCGCGAACTGAAAATTCGGTCAAGATTTCAAGCAACGCACCTGCATGGTCTTCATGCATGAAAACAACTAGCGTGGTTCGGTCTGCACCTGTCATTGCTGGTGGATTTGTTGGTTTAGTAACTAGCACAAATCGAGTGCGGGCCGTTGAATTGTCGCCAATTTCATGCGCCAAAACATTCAATCCGTAATGGGTGGAAGCAATTTCAGCTGCGATTGCAGCTTGATAGCGTGAAGCCGGATCTGCAACTTCCTGCGCAGCGGCAGCTGTAGAAAGCGCTGGCACCACGCGGGCGTCTGGAAGTGCTGTAGACAACCATCCACGGCATTGAGCAAATGCATGCGGGTGGGTTGTTATTAACGACACGTCTGCAAGGGTTGTTCCGGGGCGTGCCATCAAACTGAACTTTACGTTGATCGCAACTTCATCAACAATTACTAAAGGTTCACCAGATGCAAGTTCATCAAGTGTTTGAGATACAGAGCCTTCAACACTATTTTCAAGAGGCACAAGTGCAGCGTCGACTTCACCATTTCTTACAGCATCAAGAACCAAAGTGACTGTTGCGTAAGGAATTAGATTCGCATCTTTAGCAGAAGGCACTTGCAAAAGTGCTGACTCAGTAAAAGTTCCGCGTGGCCCTAAGAAAGCGATGTTTTTCATTGTCACTACTCCTTTGGTCTCGCGTTTGCTATTGCTTGGGTTTCTTCTGGACTTAATGCGGTTTCGGATTTTCCATTAAAAACAGTTTTACTATAGATGCGACCAGAGTTGTGACCTTGAATAGAAGTAATCACAATTCCGTTCGCAGCATCATCCAAAATTGCTAGGCTAAAAGAAAACTGTCCGCCCATGTCACCTGTTGCGTTATAGCGAACTACAGCCAAATGTCGAAGGGAGGCAGCAACATCACGTTGAGCAACCACGACTGACTGGCCTAAACGGGCAACTTTTTCTGCAAGTTCATCCACACGTTCAGCTTGCATAATTCCGGCAGCCAAAACATCTTCTTCTGATGCGGTTCCGCGAAAGATTACGATCTGCTTACGCGCTTTGCGAGCTGAAAGAACCGCAAAAATTGCTACTAAGAGGGATAGCGAGGCCACTGATAGGGCAAGGCTCACCATGGTCTCATTAGGCACAAGGCAGAGCCTAGTCTGTGCCAATGCACTTCGATCTAGTTGTATTCCTAACCACTTTTGCTTTTATATTGCCTGCAGAACTTCCAGACAAGTCTTTTATTGTCACGCTAGTTTTAGCAACAAAACAAAAGCGGTCGGCAGTCTGGGCAGGTGCGGCAATCGCTTTTGGATTGCAGGCGACAATCGCCGTAACCGCAGGGCAACTCTTGACCAAACTCCCACATGACTTGGTGGCTGGCGTTGTGCTGACCATTTTTACAGTTGGTGCCATTTTTCTTTACCGAAGTGCTTGGAAAGAGCGCGGTTCGCATTTAGAAGCAGACGAAATAGATTCAAAAGTGAAAACCACTTGGCTAGGTGCAGCGCTCTTAACTTTGGGAATTGTTTTCACTGCCGAATGGGGAGACATAACTCAACTCGGAGCTGCGGCGAATGCGGCGGCTACTGGCAATGCTTTTTCTGTTGGACTTGGCGCTTGGCTTGCCGAAATTACTGTTGCAGGTTTGGGTGTTTGGTTAGGAAATCGGATCAAAGACAAATTGCGTCCAGACCTATTGCATCTTGTAACAGCAGTGGTGCTAACACTGCTCGCTTTTTTTGCGCTATCTGAGTTAA
>JAHEEQ010000258.1 GCA_024640585.1 Micrococcales bacterium | reverse complement strand
CCCGCCTCTTCATAGAGCAAAATTTTCTCTTTCTCCTCCGGATCAACGTATCCAACCATCAAGATCAGAAGCAGCAAGAACACAGCCTGAATCAAAATATCCACGAAGGAGATCCCCATAACGCGTTCCTGGGAAACTTTTTTGGAATTAAACACAATATGACCAGTTGGCTATTTGATTAGTTAGAGCTTGTCGCAATGATCCTAGAGAGACTTTCAACATCCTGGTTCAACTTTGCAATCGCCAGATGTAAGGACTTAGCTGACTCAGATGTTTCATTCAACGGCGCATTCACATTGTTCATCGAACGAACTAAGGGTTCTGTTGAATTCGCAGTTGTAGTCAGTGAGTTAGTCAATACGTTAAGCGAATTAAGTGTTCGGTCTAAAGATTCTGGGATGCCATTGAACTTGGCACTAACCTCCGAAAGTGCATTCGAAGTTCCTGACAAAGCTGCATTAACGGCAGTTGATCGAACAGAAAGCACTTCAACGCTATCGCCAGATGACTTAAGTGATGACCCAAAGTCCTTCGTCAACGCAATGAGCTCAGCGAGCCTCTGTGCGGTCTCTAGCATGGAGCGGTTAATTGCTACCAACCCTTCCTCCAGTTCACCAGTACGATTTACCAATTTATCCGCAGCAGAGCCCACTAGCTCGTAACTTTCAGCAGTTTTGGCGGTGCTATTTTTAAGTTTAGTGAGTTGCTTATTTGTTTCAGCAAATGTTGTGTTTTGCTCTTCTAACAAATCAATCGAATTCTTGCTGGCCTCATTCAAACGCTTTTTCGTTTCAACTAATCCATCAATGTTTTTAATTTCTTCAATGGTCGACTGTCGAACATTTGAAATCGAAGTATCCAAATCGGAAAAGCCTTTAGTGATTGCGACAGCGCTACCAACCAACGTTGACATCTCAGCTCTGAACTCGTGAGCTGGCTCTTGTAGCTTTAGAAGCTCATCCGAGAATGCTGCAATTGGCTTGGCAATCTTTTCAACGGTGAGGTGTTCCGCAATAGAGTCAGAGCTCACCTTAAGTCTCTCAGAAAGCTTTTCCATCGATTCAGCCGCTGATTCAGCAGAAGAGTTGATTGAATCGCAGGCAGCCTTGATTGAAGAATCCAATGAAGAAGCCATTGCGCTCAAGGCATTTTCAAAACCTTTGATCTCCATACGAAACTCTTGGTAAAGAATTTCCGGGTTGCTCGCGAGATGAGCTTGTTTAGAAGCGATGAAAATTTTTGCGCAAAGTCCAATCAAAGTTGCGAGAAGTCCAGATCCAAATTGCGCAAGTGAACCTCTGATAAGGGTGCTTTTTGCAGCGGCATCTGAGGTCATCCCAACATCAGAGATAAAGCTTAAAGCAAGCGATGCAACAGTTAAAGAAAAGCCTAGGTAATAAGCGAGATCAGGTGCATCTTCCTCAGACAAGATCGACTCAGTTCGAATGACGGCAAAGGCATAGCCAATGACAACGAACATGTTCACAATGAAAATGGCCCCGGCAAGCGCCAAGGTCGACGATCCACTGTGAGACGTAAATGTTTTAAACCCAAGAATTAGTCCTAGCAACAAGATGATGCCAGAACCTAAAAATCGAACAAAAATATTGCCGGCAGTTTTTTTCATTTTGATTAGCGCAAGCTAGCTATGCGATCGTTAATTTCGTTTGGATTGCATGTCGCAATGAAGTCGTAATTCAAAGCGTCTTGAAAAAAATCATGCCAAAAAGCCAACAGCCCAGGCTTGGGTTGCTTTCCATCAATTGGAGGCAATTGGCAAACTGCAACATTAGTTTTTCCGCTGTACAACTTTGAAGCTTGGATATTGGCCTGGAACTTGTCTATGTAAATCTTGCAAGAACTCGGCGTATTGGAATATTTTGGAATTTGATTCTGACCTTCAAACCAGCCACATGTAGCGGTGTTTTGAAGCATATCCGAAACCAAGATCAAGTCACCGCCAGGAGTCCATGAGGTTGCATTTGAGGTGACTACTGCCAATGTTTCGATGATCGGAGATCCTTTGGCCTGGACTAAGTTATGCAGCGGTTTCAAAGCTGCATTAAGTTCAAGCTTGATACCTTCTTGCATTTTCTTCATTTTTGCATTTGAAGTAGATGCCATCAATGCGATTTCAGGCGGTGGTTTACAAAATTTACCAATCGGCAACATATCCGACGGTATCTTGTCTGACAACAAGTAAACCGAAGTCATCTCGACCTTCTTACCATTGCCAATCCACTTAAAAAATGGATCAGCCTTCAATGCATAAGACTCAATAAGATTTTCAATGTCTGGAAATTTCCCAGGAGCTATGTAATCAGTCGTGTCGACAATGATGATGTTCCGCTTAGAAATTGCATCCTTATCCGTAGGACAACCACATTCGTGCAGGTTCTTA
>JAHEEQ010000255.1 GCA_024640585.1 Micrococcales bacterium | reverse complement strand
CACGAGTCAAAGACATTACCTGCTCAACCGCATTTTCTGCATTGTCACCAACACGAAGTCCATATCTCATGCCATCGAATTTTGCTAAGTTCGAAGAACATTCTGATGGCAGAATTAAGTAATAAGCACCCAATGCATATTCGAATGAAGGACACGAAACTTCATGAACTTCAGCGCCGAGTGACGTCAGAATCTCAACGGCTTCATTGAATCTTTGTTGCACACCTGCTTGATAACCCTCACCGCCAAGTTGCTTAACCAAACCGATTTTCACGCCTTTTACATCACCCTTGAGTGCGGCTGCGACGATGTCTGGAACTGGTTGATTAATTGAAGTGGAATCGCGCGGATCATGCCCAGCAATTGCTTGATGCAAAAGCGCAGTATCTAAAACCGTGCGAGCACAAGGCCCTACCTGATCTAGCGATGAAGCGAGAGCAACAACGCCGTATCGAGAAACTGCACCATACGTTGGCTTGACTCCAACTGTGCCAGTCACGGCAGCGGGCTGACGAATAGAACCACCAGTGTCTGAACCAATTGCAAGTGGAGCCTCGAATGCGGCAAGTGCTGCAGATGAGCCACCACCAGAACCGCCTGGAATTCTTTGCAGGTCCCAAGGATTTTTAGTTGGCCCGTAGGCGGAATATTCAGTGGATGAACCCATTGCAAACTCATCCATATTTGTTTTGCCCAAAATGATAATGTCATTTTCGCGCAACTTTTTTACCACGGTTGCGTCATAAGGCGGACGCCAGTTTTCTAGAATTTTAGAGCCAGCAGTTGTCGGCTCACCTTGCATGGCCAAAATGTCTTTGAGTGCCAGTGGCACACCTGCAAGCGGTCCTAATTTTTCGCCAGCTTTTCGCTTTGAATCAACTTTAGACGCATCGCTTAGCGCGCTGTCTTTTGTTAGGTGCAAAAATGCGTGAACCTGTTCGTCGACTTGCTCAATGCGCTCAAAGTGCGCTTGCGTCACCTCGACACTTGATAGCTCACCTTTTGCTATTCCACTTGCAATTTCACTTGCAGTTAACTTGATAATTTCTTTGCTCATGACTCATCCAAAATTCTTGGCACTCGAAAGCGCGAATCCTCAGAAGCAGGTGCTCCACTCAATGCTTGTTCCGCATTCAAACTTGGTTGAACAACATCGTCTCTAAAAACATTCACAACTGGCACGGCGTGTGAAGTTGGTGGAATATCTTCACTGACAACTTCGCTCACACGAGCAACTGCGCCAAGAATGACGTCAAGTTGCCCTGCGTAGTGATCGAGTTCTTCGTCCGAAAGTGCGAGTCGGGCTAATTTCGCTAAATGAGCCACTTCTGCTCGAGTGATAGATGCCATAGTGGGCAATACTAAGAGTTGAGGGAAGGTGCGAATTAGCGCGCAACTTTGGCAGCGGCCTCAGGACCTTTTTCAAGCAAAACCAAAAATCCAGACAAATCCAATATTGGCCGACTAAGTTCTTCGGCTTTCGACGACTTCGAGCCAGCATTTTCACCAATTACAACGAAGTCTGTGTTCTTGGAAACAGATGAGGCAGATTTTGCTCCACGCGATGTGACAGCCTCGGCAGCAGACTCTCGCGTGAATCCTGCAAGTGAACCTGTTATAACGATTGTTAATCCGGCAAGTGTCTGCTCACCAAGTTCAATTTCTTCATCTTCAAAATTTACTCCAGCTTTTTTCCAAGCAGAAATAATCTCGCGATGCCATTTTGTCTTGAACCAATCCTTGACTGATTCAGCAATGACAGGTCCAACACCTTCAACCTGCGAAAGTTCTTCGAGTGGCGCCACTTGAATTGCATCAATTGTACGAAATTCTTTTGCTAACGCCTTTGCTGCGATTGGGCCAACATGGCGCATAGATAAGGCGCAAATGAATCGCCACAACTGTTTGCTCTTGGCTTGTTCAAGACTGGCCAACATTTTGTGAGCATTGACCGTCAACTCTATTTGACCAACTTTATTTTTTTTAGTAAAAAACTCGCTTACTAGTAAATCTTTTTCATTTAGTGCAAATAACTTAGCCTCATTTACTAGTACTCCATCAATAAGCAAAGCATTAGCAGCTTGAGCCCCGAGGTTTTCCACATCAAGAATCGCACGGCTTGCCAAATAAGTAATCCGTTCACGCAATTGCGCTGGGCAAGTTTCTGAATTTGGACATCGCAAATCAACATCCCCATCTTTTTGAGCTCCAAGTGGAGATCCACATTCGGGGCATCTAGTTGGCATCACAAACTTTTTCTCTGTGCCATCGCGAAGTGCAACAACTGGTCCAACTATTTCCGGGATAACGTCCCCTGCTTTTCGTAAAATAACTGTGTCGCCAATCAAGACACCTTTACGTTCAACTTCCTCCTGATTATGCAAAGTTGCCATTTCAACCACA
>JAHEEQ010000249.1 GCA_024640585.1 Micrococcales bacterium | reverse complement strand
AGGATTTGGTAGTAGCGAGTGGCGCTCATGTCGAAAAGTTCGCGAATCGCGTTCTCTTTTGCACCCGAGTATTTCCACCATTGACGCTCAAATTCGAGCAAAAGACGATCGCGTTCTTCGAGTTCTGGCTTTGGGGTATTTATTGGCGAGTTATGTGCGTTGGCTTCCATTTTCCCTCTGGTCTCTATGCGCGAAATTCAGTGCCGCACCCTGACATGGGGGTATGCCAGTTTGGGCCGTGCCTTAAAGGCACATCGCAAACCTAACAGGGAATTACACGGTTGTCATTCGCTCAAAATCCTCTCATTTCACACTTTTAACATCAGTCACATCTGCCTCGAAATACCGGTGCAAAGCTCTCCACAATCTCCTATTACTCTTCGCCCTGACCTTGAGTTAATCAAGATCAATAGTGCAGGAAACTGCCAAGCCGACGTGGCGCAATTGGTAGCGCATCCGACTTGTAATCGGACGGTTAGGGGTTCAAGTCCCCTCGTCGGCCCCAAATAAAAACACCTGCTTGTCGTTCCCCTGCGAAGACAAGCAGCTGTTTGGTTTTGGGTGTTTATTTAACTGGTGCGTATTTGAAATTTTCCATTAAAAATCCGAATTAATAATTCCATTTTGTTGGCTCAAATGGTTCCCCGTCCCCAACAAGAATTGGGCATTCTCGGTACATTTCTCGAAATGAATCTCCTGGCAATATGCAAGACCAATCTAAATAATTTTCTACACCTATGTAGACATAATTCTGATAGTTGGAAATATTCTTAATTTCCCAAGCGCCATTTACTGCCCAAAAATTAACTTCCTTTGTCACAAAATTAAATCCGATTTCTTGTCGCTCTCCATTACATTTTCGAAGTGCGAAATCCCAGTTATGGCACTTGAAGGTGGTTCTTTTCAATTTGATCCGCAATCTAGGTTCTAGTGGGGTATCAATGCGCTCATAAAAAAGTACGGAAATGTTTGTATGCAACTTTTCAGAAATAAATCCTGGAGACC
This sequence comes from Micrococcales bacterium, assembly GCA_024640585.1. The sequence continues at coordinate 1,404 of JAHEEQ010000249.1, read as the reverse complement.
ATTCAACGAGCAATTCAGAATGGCGTTGGCAATTAAATATTCAGAATATGCCGGCGCTGCTGTCGCTGAAGCTAAACAGTGGGGTTCACTTGCAGCGATTTTGGTTGAATCAAGTGAAGTTGAAGCTAAGAAAGTACTCGCAACTATTGATAAGGCAATAGTTTTGTCAGAATCAACAAGCGACGAACACACTTTGGGAACTGTTCTAGAATCAAAAGCCCAATTCCACTTGATGCAAAATGATGTTAAGTCTGCTCGAGCAACTTTGCAGAAATGTCGCAAGCTTTCTGATTTATCGCAAGGTTGGATGACTCAAGCTCTCGACATGCTGGAAATTAGATGCGATTACGCCGAAAATAAAGATGTCGAAAAACTAATGAAGAAATTGGAAAAGGTTGCAAGTTCAGTAACAAGCGACGCAATTTTGATTCGTAATAATTTCAAGTTTGTAGCAGAAGAAGCAAAAGCTCAAGGCAGACTGGATATTTCGGTTGCTGCTTACGAAAGAGTCTTAAATTTAGACTCAATTTCAGTTACTTTGTAAGTTTCTTCAATCCACTAGTGACAGATTGCTGCGCGCCGATGTGGGCGCGGCCGCCAGCTTCGGTTCCGGCAAGTGAAGATTTACCTGCTTTGCCACTCGCCCCAGCTCCGGAGTAGCCAGACCATTTTCCGCGGGCGTTAGAAGTTTGTTTGTGGAAGTCTTTTACTTCCGCAGTTTTTTCGCGAAGCACTAATGCGGTTGAGATAATGGCGTTTGTTGAGGTGTCTTGTTTGGTTCTTTCTTTGATTACTTCGGTTCTGGCATCCTGAACACGTTTTGCAACTCGTTTGATGAAGGCTGCATAGAAAGCTCCACGGGCAGTGGTTGCGGTGTGTTTTTTTCGAACTGGAATTTTGTAGCCGGACTTGTGAAGTTTCGATCCGAAGTAAGTGTCGTCTTGCCACTTCTTGCTGCGTATCCATTCGTTTGCAAATGCAACCATTTGAGTGGAAACCGAATTGAAAAGCATTTCAGTTACTTCAATATCTGAAGGCATTCCATACGCGATGACATATGTGGAGTTGTGGGCGATATCCATTTGTAGATCATTCGCCCATCCCAATTGAATAAATAGTTCTACTAAATGTTTGTTTGCCCGTTGGCGAAGTTCACCGATGGCGATGGTTTTTGAAATTGGTTTTTCGCGTTGTTCTTTTCGCGCAGTCTGGGCGCGAGCCATTGCAAGATCGACACTTGCGTTTGTTGCAAGCTGTTGGGCTTTCTTAAGAAATGCATCTGCTTCGTGTTCGTTGGTCGTTCGTTCAGCCATTGCAAGTAGTGCGGCGATGCGATTTAGATTGCTCATCTAGTCACCACAATTTCTTGACCATCAAAAGCGGCTGTCAAAAGCAATGCAACTT
>JAHEEQ010000021.1 GCA_024640585.1 Micrococcales bacterium | reverse complement strand
TGTCCATTGTGGTTACGCGAAGTTCTTCGTGATTCATTTCACCAAGACCTTTGTAACGTTGAACTGCCTCATCCTTTGGAAGTTTCTTGCCAGCTTCAACACCTTGTTTTATCAAAGCATCACGTTCGCGATCTGAATACGCGTACTGGAAATCATCTCGACCCCACTTGATTTTGTAAAGTGGCGGTTGAGCTAGGAACACATGACCATTTTCAATCAATGGTTTCATAAAGCGGAACAACAGCGTTAATAGCAAGGTGCGAATGTGTTGACCATCGACGTCAGCGTCCGCCATCAAAACAATTTTGTGATAGCGAAGTTTGTTCATATCGAAGTCGTCATGTACACCGGTTCCAAGCGCACTAATTAATGCTTGAACTTCGTTGTTTTGCAGTACTCTGTCGATGCGAGCTTTTTCAACGTTCAAAATCTTTCCGCGAATCGGCAAGATTGCTTGAGTGCGAGGATCGCGACCTTGTTTTGCAGAACCACCTGCAGAGTCACCTTCCACAATGAATACTTCACATTCTTCTGGAACATTGCTTGAACAATCCGCAAGCTTTCCAGGAAGTCCGCCGCCGCCGAGCAATCCTTTTCGGTTGCGAGCAAGGTCGCGCGCTTTGCGAGCTGCAATTCGTGCAGATGCTGCATTCACACACTTGCGGGCAATATCTTTTCCTTCAGAAGGATTCGCTTCAAACCAAGCACCTAGATTTTCGTTTACGATTTTTTGAACGAAAGTTTTCGCTTCGGTGTTACCAAGTTTTGTTTTGGTCTGTCCTTCGAATTGCGGTTCGCGCAATTTCACAGAAACAATTGCAGTCAAACCTTCACGAACGTCATCACCTGTGAGGTTTGGATCCTTTTCTTTCAAAATGTTCCAGTCGCGCGCAAACTTATTCAACAAAGAAGTAAGTGCGGTGCGGAAACCTTCTTCGTGGGTTCCACCTTCGATTGTGTTGATGGTGTTTGCGAATGTGTAAACACTTTCGGTGTAGGTGTCATTCCATTGCAAAGCAACTTCTGCGCTGATTCCGCGGTTGTCATCTTCAGATCCGAAAGTAATAACTGTTGGGTGAGATGCACCCTTAGGAGAATTGATGTGAGTTACAAAGTCAGCAATACCGCCGTCATATTTGTAAACAACTGAATGTGGTTTGCCGTCGACATCAACTGCGGATTCACGTTCATCAGTTATGGCGATTGTTAAACCTTTATTTAAGAAAGCCATTTCTTGAAAACGACGTGCAAGAGTTGTGAAATCAAAATCAACAGTTTCAAAAATGTCTCCGTCTGGCCAGAAGGTAACTTTTGTTCCAGTGTCTTTTGCATCGCCAACAATTGCAAGTGGCGCATCCGGAACACCATGCTTGTATGACTGTTCGTAAAGTTTTCCATCGCGGCGAACTTGAACAGTTAGATTTGTTGAAAGAGCATTTACAACAGTCACACCAACACCGTGCAAACCGCCAGAAACTGCGTATCCGCCGCCGCCAAACTTTCCGCCGGCGTGCAACACAGTCAAAATAACTTCAACAGCTGGTTTCTTTTCAACTGGATGCTCATCGACTGGCATACCGCGGCCGTTGTCTACAACACTTAAGCCGCCTTCTTTCAAAATGGTTACATCAATGTGGGTGCAATGACCTGCAAGAGCTTCATCAACTGAGTTGTCTACTACTTCATAAACCAAATGGTGCAGGCCACGTTCACCGGTAGAACCGATGTACATGCCCGGACGTTTACGAACCGCATCAAGGCCCTCAAGAACTTGAATGGCACTGGCGTCGTAGGTCATTAGATACCTTCCTCACACATAACCGAGGCCCCCAACAAGTGAGGGCCGAAAAGTCGGGGGAAGCGACTTCAAAACAGGCTCAAATTCTACCTGTTTTTGAGCCTAATTTCCTCAATTTTGGCTCACAAGGTGCCTTCTAGGAATTAACCCATGATTCGGGTAGGAACCCACAGATTTTGGGGTAAATTTTCTTAAAACTATCTTTACGAGGCGGATTTAGCCGTAGGTATCTCGAGGACCTCGGCCCGGAACTCGCCAATTGCCATGCTTCCAGCTCGGTCCTTTAGGTCCGTTAATTGAAAGATCGATAACTTGACCAGATCCAATTTCTTCGGCGATCTTTTTCAAGATGGTTGGCACGAGCATGCGCATTTGGGTGGCCCAGGCGGTGGAATCGGTAATCAGATTCAAAGTTTTGGTCTCAAGATCAAATTCACCCATCGAAACATGCGCTGCGATTTCTTCGCCCACAATTTGCGTCCAACGCGCAGCCAGAGTGCCAACTGCAATTGGCCCTGAAAATTCTGACTGCATCATGAAATCCTCAAGTACAGATGCAACTGTTTTTGGATCTCGTTCTGACATATTGTTTGAACGATTTAATTTCACTCCAGTTGTATTTTTTGCAACCACACCACTTGCTTGCATGTAGGCCAGTAATTTGCGAAAACGATTCGCGGCGATTCGAGTTACATCATCGTTGTTATTCAACTCGATTCACCTTCCCTTCGTTTACGCTAAACATTGCGCCATCAAGTTCGCTTGGCACATCCCCAGCAACTGCCGCAGTAACAATAGTTTGTTCGTTGTCTTTTACTAAGTCAACAAGTTTGCGTCTGCGAATTTCGTCAAGTTCTGCAAACACATCATCAAGAATCAAAACTGGATCGCCACCGCGAGATGAACGTTTTAGTAACTCCCACAAACTTAATTTCAATGCTAATGCACAAGACCAAGATTCGCCATGGCTTGCGTAACCGCGGACTGGTAGATCGCGCAACATAAGTTGCAACTCGTCACGATGCGGTCCAACCAAAGTTATTCCACGATCTAGCTCGCTATTTCTTTTCGTTGCAAGCGCTTCAAGAAGTGCTGCCTCGAGCGAAGCAATTGTGAGTTCGCCGGCAGGTACTTCTAGATTTGAAACGTAAGAAATGTTTAGAGGACCTCGGTCATCAGAAACTTTTTCATAAGAATTTGAAACTAGCGCTTGCATATTTTCAACTAGTTTTAAACGGTGATACATAACCGCGGCACCAGTTTTTGCCAGCTGCACATCCCACACATCTAGCGTGTGGAAAACATCGTCTGTTCGTTTCCCATACGCTGATTTCAAAAGTGCATTTCTTTGTTTCAAACATTTTTCAAAGTCAGCTCGAACTCCGGCAAAACTTGGAATTAATTGTGTAATGGAATCATCCATGAATTTTCGGCGTTCGGATGGATCTCCTTTAACCAACATCAAATCTTCTGGGGCAAAAGTTACGGTCAACAATATGCCGAGTAATTCACGCGCTTTTGAAAGTTGCGAGCCGTTTTGTTTTGCCTTGTTCGCTTTTCCTGGCGTGATTTCGACGTCTAGCGAAATTGTGCGTGTGTCTTGTTCTACTACAACTTGAACCGCAGCCGAAGTCTCACCAGCTTTAACCAGTGGTTGGTCGCCTGCGACACGGTGACTCGAAAAAGATGCGCAGTAATTAAGAGCCTCAATTAAGTTAGTTTTACCTTGACCGTTTGTTCCAATGAAAACATTTATTCCAGGTACAAGTTTGATGTTCACATAGTCATAAGACCGGAACCGCAAAAGACTTAAACCTGATACATACATTTTTTAACGCGGTGGTTTTGGCATTAACCAATATTTATATCCACCGGCATCATCTTTGCCAGCTTCTTTCGCTCCTGAAAGCAATGCAGGTTCTTTGACCGAAAGGAATTGGAATTTTGCGTGTGGTGTATTCAGTGATGTCAAACCTTCTAGCAAACGGTTTGGATCGAAAAGAATTGGACCATCGAGTGCACCATCGATTGCTGCATCCAAAACTTCGCTGGCTAAACCGTTTGAAGTTCCGCGAGCTGTCAAAGTTAGTTCGTTGGAACCAAGTTCAAGGTGGATGAAACTGTTGTCCTTGTCTTCCAAAACTAGTCGCACGCGTCGAACTGCAGCCGCCAATGTATTTACTTCAACATAAGCAGTGATTGGGCCTGGGGCAGGAATGCTTGTCCGATATTTTGGAAATTGATTTGGAAGTAGTGAAACCGCAATACTGCGACCGTTTCCAGAAAAACCAATCAAGGTATTTTCTTTACCAGTTGAAAGTGAGATTTCAACTTTTTCGCAATCCTGTAGACCTTTTGCAATGTCGCTTACTTTGTGAGCAGGAATTAAAACCGCAAGTTCTGGGTCTTCCACCACGGGATTCCATTCAACATCTTTAAGTGCAAGCCGGAAAGTATCAGTTGCACCAAGTGTGATTATGTTTTTGAAGAATTCAAATTGGATACCTGTGAGGTTTGGTCGGTTATCGCCAACGTGTGCAGCTATTACAACTTGTGAAACTGCATAAGCAAGGTTTGCACCTGCAATAGTGCCGATTGGTGTTGGTAGTTCAACCATTTTTGGAAAATCATCATTTGTAATAGTTGGTAGATCGAATGAAGAACGACCACAAACAATGTCAATGTTGTTGTCGTTTAAAGAAATAGATACTGGTGCTGATGGAAGGGTTTTTGTGATGTCTGTTAAAAGGCGACCAGGAACTACACATTTACCAGCTTCTTCAACTACTGCATCAATTTCTGCACGTGCACTAATGTCACGGTCGTATGCAATTAAAACTACTTTGTCACCTTCGGCTTCAATTCCCAAACCAATATTTTTTCCGGTTCTTGAATTACCAAGCGCACGAGCAGTCCAGTTGACTGCATCTGCAAGTGCATCCTTCTCAATGCGAATTTTCACTAAAGCCACTTCCTTAAAGGTGAGGAGCGCTAATCGTGGCAGATTAGCGCTCCATAGTCACCACTTGGGGTCGGTTGACGTTTTAGAGGTTGTCGTCGTCAGATTCGGGAATGAAATCTGGGATTTCTAGTTTTTGGCTCAAGTCAGCGCTATTACGTACCCGCTTCATTTCATGGTTTAAGCGTTTGTAGGAAGCAGACGATCCTTTTGCTGAACCTTCAAATGCTGAGAACTTCATTCCTAAATCAGCTCCTTGCCAAGCAGCCTCATTTACGCCTAGGAATTGAAAATCCCAGTTGTAATTCTCGGTCTGCTGCTTAATGAGCGCCCGTACTTGTTCGAGTGTGTAGTTCGAACTCGCGTTTTCTTGGCCATCGGTCACGATTACAAAAATGACCCGTTCTGGGCGATCACTCTCATTGATTTTGGTTAGGTCTTCACCTGTGGCCAAAATTTCATTGCCAACCGCATCAAGGAGTGCGGTAGAACCACGAGGCTCCAGAACGTAATCCGGATTTTTAGTTGAAAGTCGGCAGATTGAGTCGAACTGAGTGTCGAACTGAGTTAGAGTCACTGAGAATTCGCCAGGTTCGGCGATCTGTTCAGTAATTAGTGCATTTATGCCACTAGTGGATTCAGCTGCCATGCCCTGCATTGAGCCTGAGCGGTCGACCACTAGTGAGACGTGTGTGTAACCTGGTTTGGTCACGTTGCCCCCTGTTTAGTTGGTATTTAGTTTGCTTACGAATAAGAACATTCGTAAGTGAGCGGAATAATGGGGGATAAACATGACACTTGGTTTTGGAAAAAGTTTTACACAAAACCACAACCCCTTGTGTTCAGGGCTTATTTATATAGATAGTTCGTAGTAGTAGTAGGTGTTGTTAATACTGTGGAAAACCCAATTTTTAACCCCTGTTTATGAGTAAAAATGACAATAATCCTGTGAATATTGTTGTGGATAATATTCATGTTTTTTACCCAGATCTGTGGATGAAATTAAGGGTCGAAATTCTTATCAACAATCGCCCGAGAGTTATCCCAAGGGCTTGTTAAATTTGTGAAAGTTGTGACTCGTGAGCCTTAAGTTATCCACAAGTTTTCCCCAGTTTGGGATAACTCACAAAAGTCGCAGTTTTTAACACTAGTCACATAAGTAACAATATTTAGTTCGTGTGGCTCTTAATTCGCTGAGTCAATTCGGTAACTTCATTAAAAACACGCTTTTGTTCACCCATAGCTTTTCGAATCTTTCGATCCGCGTGCATAACCGTGGTGTGGTCACGATTTCCAAAAGCTTGACCAATTTTCGGCAAAGAAAGATCTGTAAGTTCACGGCACAAAAACATTGCCATCTGACGAGCCTGCACAATTTCTTTTTCACGAGATTGGCCACAAAGCTCTTCAATTGAAACGTTCATATAGTTGGCGGTCACTTCCATAATGATGGTGGAAGTGATTTCTGGTCCAATTTGATCTGGAATTAAATCTCGTAGTACCAGTTCGGCCATTGCTAAATCTGCAGTCTGTTTATTTAAGTTCGCCCATGCAGTAACCCGGATTAGTGCGCCTTCTAATTCACGAATGTTTGAAGAAATCTTCGATGCAATATATTCCAAAACATCGCCTGGGACACTTAATCTTTCTTGCAAAGTTTTCTTTCGCAAAATCGCTATACGGGTTTCTAAGTCTGGTGGCTGAATGTCAATGATGAAGCCAGACGCAAAACGAGTAACCATTCGCTCTTCAAAGTCGTGTAATTGTCGCGGCGGCATGTCAGATGTAATAACGATCTGTTTATTTGCATTGTAAAGAGTGTTAAAAGTATGGAAAAACTCTTCTTTTGTCTGCACTTTTCCACTTAGGAATTGGATGTCGTCTACTAGCAGAACATCAATGTCACGATATTTTTTTTGGAAGTCTGCAGCTTTGTCGTCGCGAATTGAGTTAATAAATTCATTGGTGAACTCTTCGGATGAAACATACCGAACACGTTTACCGATAAATAGTGAACGGGTGTAATTTCCGATTGCGTGTAGCAAGTGAGTTTTACCAAGACCAGATTCGCCGTAAATGAAAAGCGGGTTGTATGACTGACCTGGTTTTTCTGCAACAGTTTCGGCAGCAGCGGCAGCAAATCGATTTGTTGCACCCTTAACGAAAGTATCGAAGGTGTATTTTGGATTTAGTCTTGAAGCATTGTCGTAGGTGCTGTCGTTTTGGGGCATTTCAGTTTCGCTAATTTGCAAAACCGCATCTGCCACAAGATCGGTGTCATCCTCACTCGCGCCAATTTCTGGATCGATACGAAATGCCATACCGATTGATTTACCTAGTGCTGTTGTAAGTGCTGCAGAAATCGCGACCTGGTAGCGAGACTCCAAAATGTTTTTTGTGAACTCGTTCGGCACGGCAATTAAAAGTGTGTCTGTGTCTTCGTGGAGCAAGAGAGGCTTCGAGAGGTTGATGAAGGCCCGCTGCTGGGAGTCAACTGTGCCGGACGAAAATGCCTGGTCAAGAGCCAAGGACCAAATTCGGCCAAGGGACTCAACGTCTGTGGCTGGGCTTGGCTCGAGAGCTGTGCCAGAGTTTTCAATATCCACTTGGTTGGAGCCTTCCGATTTGGCGAGCATTTTGCGGTTTGGGCGAACCCTTAAGGTCTACTTGAGACCTATCCACAGGTTTTGCACAACCTGTGTGTATCCCGCGCGAGCGGAGATTAGACGCATGGACGGGGCTTTGGCAAGACTTGTCCACAGGTCTAAAGGCTCACTTTATGCTCAATATGGACAAAATGTCCAAATCTGAGATCCGACGCAAATAGTTCTATCCACAGACAGGAGGGCTCAGTTTGACCTAACTGCTCTCAAGTGTGTAACTTTCGCCCGCTCAAGATTTACTGATAGGAAAACCGTGTCTAAGCGTACTTTTCAGCCTAACAATCGCCGTCGTGCAAAGACTCACGGATTCCGTCTACGTATGCGCACCCGTGCTGGCCGTGCAGTTCTATCTGCTCGCCGCCGCAAGGGTCGTAAGCAACTAGCCGTCTGATTTTCCGTGCTGCCACGTCAGCACCGGCTGCACTTAAGCGCCGATCTTCGCCGGGTCAACCGCAAAGGTCGGCGTTTTGTCGTATCCGAGGCAGTTTTCACAAGTTTACAAACTCCTAAAACCACTCGAATTGGTGTAATTACTCCAGGTCGAGTTGGCAATTCTGTAGTGCGTCATCAAATAGCTCGCAAGGTTCGAGCAGCAGCAGCCGACTTTGTTGAAAAACATCCAGCCGGATTTGAAATTGTTGTGCGCGCTCAAGCTGGGGCTGAAACTTTGACTGTTTCAGCTTGGTCTGAATTATTCAATCGGAGCGTGCAACATTAAAAATTTATTCGCTGTAGTTTGGCAAAACGGAATTGGCAAATTTTTTGCCTACATTTTGATCGCCCCTATTCGCCTATATCAATTGACCATCTCACCAATGCTTGGTGATGTTTGCCGTTACTATCCGTCATGTTCAAAATATGCTGTTGAATCCCTGAAAGTTCATGGGCCGTTCAAGGGTTTGATTTTGACTGCGTACCGGCTATTGCGCTGCACGCCGTTCACTCGAGGTGGGATCGACTACACACCCGAACGTGGTCGCTGGCGTCCGATAGTTAAAAATGATGTGGAGTAAGTGTGTTTGATTTTATTTTGAATCCAATCAAGCTAGTTGTTTCTTGGATTCTGGTTGGCTTCCATTCATTGTTGTCACCGATTCTTGGTGCAGATGAGGGTGCTACTTGGGCGCTTTCAATTGTTGGCTTGGTGCTTGTAATTCGCGTCGCGCTTATTCCACTGTTTGTTAAGCAAATTCGTTCGCAGCGAAATATGCAATTGATTCAGCCACAAATGAAGGCTATTCAGGCTAAGTATGCGGGAGATCGCCAAAAGCAATCAGAAGAAATGATGAAGCTTTACCAAGAGACTGGTACGAATCCATTTTCTTCCTGCTTGCCGTTGCTTGCCCAATCACCAATTTTCTTTGGTCTATTTTCAGTTTTGCAAAGTATTGCACAACAAAATACAAATGATGTTTTTGGTCAAAACTTTGCGCACCTGATGACTTCTGCACACAATGCTTCTGTTCTTGATATTCCACTATATGCAACATTTTTGACTGCAAGTGAACCGCATCTGATCGCGAACCAAACAAAGATTCAAATTGCTTGTGCGGTACTTGTTGTTTTAATGACTTTCACAATGTTTATAACTCAACGTCAATTACTTGTAAAAAATGTTGCTGCTGATAATCCGATGATCCAGCAACAAAAGGTGATGATGTATTTGTTCCCATTGCTCTTCGCAGTTGGTGGCGTCGGTTTTCCAATTGGTGTTTTGATTTACTGGTTGACAACAAACATATGGTCAATGGGTCAGCAGTTTTACGTTATTAGAAACAGTCCAGCTCCAGGTACTCCTGCCCATCAGGCCTACCTAGATCGTCAAAAGAAAAAAGATTTGAAGAGAGGTATTACTACCGAATCTTCCGAAGAAAACGAAAGTAATGTGGAAATAAAGCGAGTACAACCAAAACGCGAAGCTCGCTCAAAGCGTAAGAAGTAAAACTATTTTTAATAGTTTTTAATAAAGGAAAAATATGTCTGAAAAAGCTACAAAAGAAGAACTTGTTCGTGAAGGCGATATCGCTGCGGATTATCTTGATGAATTTCTAACTATTGCTGGAATCGAAGGCGACATCGTGATGGATGTTGAAGGAGATCGCGCAATCGTTGCTATCGTGGATGGCGAACTAGATCAGTTGATTGGTAAGCGTGGTGAAGTTGTGGCTGCTTTGCAGGAACTTTCCCGCTTGGCCGTTACAAGTGAAACTGGAAATCGCAGTCGTCTAACTCTCGACATTGGTGGTTACCGCGAAAAGAAACGTGCTGAACTCCATGAAATCGGTACAAAAGCGGCAAATAAGGCAAATCAGACAGGTGAGCCTGTGAAATTGCGTGCCATGAACGCTTATGAGCGCAAAATCGTTCACGACGCGATTGCACTCGCTGGAGCTGCTTCAGAATCTGAAGGCGAAGAACCAAATCGCTTCATTGTGGTCACACCTCAGGCCTAAATGTCTGATGTTTCACGTGAAACAGAAGCTGAGCTAAGCGCAAAAGAGCGTTGGCCAGCTGCATTTGACCTACTCTCCCGCTACCACCAATGGCTCTGCGTAGCCGGAGTTGAACGTGGGTTAGTGGGACCTCGTGAAATTGACCGTATGTGGGATCGGCATATCAATAACTCGGCCGTACTTGAGGAACTAATTCCTCAAAATGTAACTGTTATTGATGTGGGTTCTGGGGCGGGTTTGCCAGGAATTCCACTCGCCATTGTGCGCCCAGACCTCAAAATCACGCTACTCGAACCACTCGCACGTCGAGTGGACTACCTAAGTGAGGTAATTTCAGACCTAGGTCTTTCAGACCGAGTGGATGTAATTCGAGGACGTGCAGAAGATCCATCGGTAAAAGGTTTATCGGCTGATGTAGTCACGGGTCGAGCAGTCGCCGCATTGAGCAAATTAATCACCTGGTGCTGGCCCTTGGTGAAACCGGGCGGCCAGGTTTTGATGATCAAAGGGCAGTCTGCAGGTGAAGAAATCGATGAGGCAGCAAGCTTGCTTCGACGAAAGAAACTTGAAGCATCAATTCTTACAGCTGGGCAAGGGGTGGTCGAACCACCCACAACCGCGATCAAACTAGTTCGAATCTAGTTCGACTTTTTACTTTTTCAACTTTGGTGGCACACTCTGCCCCGACTTCAAAAGGCGGCTCATGAACGACAATGTTTCACGTGAAACAACCGATTTTGGCGGGAAATTTCTCCCCCACCCACCTAAAACTCGTATCTTCACTGTTGCCAATCAAAAAGGCGGAGTAGGCAAGACCACTTCAACTGTGAACCTAGCAGCGGCTTTGGGTGAAGGTGGATTGCATGTTCTAGTGATTGATCTCGACCCGCAGGGCAATGCATCCACCGCATTAGCGATTGCTCATCATCAAGGTGTGCCAGATATTTATGCGACTTTGGTGGACAACAAACCTCTAAGTGAAGTAGTTCAGGCTGTCCCACATACACAAAACCTCTGGTGCGCCCCAGCCACTATCGACCTTGCAGGTGCAGAAATTGAACTTGTTTCAATGCTTGCACGTGAGAGCCGGCTAATCCGTGCAATTACTGCGTACGAAGCTTTTCATCTTGAAAAATACGGCCAACCTCTCGACTACATCTTTATTGACTGCCCACCGAGTCTTGGCCTCTTAACAATCAACGCACTTGTGGCCGCTCGCGAGGTTTTGGTTCCTATTCAATGTGAGTACTACGCCCTTGAAGGTTTGGGACAGCTTCGTAAGACCATCGAACTTGTGAGCGACAAACTAAATACAGATTTGAAGCTTTCGACCATGCTGTTGACCATGTATGACTCTCGTACTCGCTTAGCTCAAGACGTAGTTGATGATGTTAAATCGAACTTCCCAAATGAAGCAATGCAAACTTTGATCCCACGCTCGGTTCGTATTTCAGAAGCCCCAAGCCGCGACATGACTGTGATTGGCTACGATCGAACTTCACCTGGGTCTCAGGCATATATTGCAGCGGCTCGTGAACTTGCTTATCGCGCTGAAGGTCTAGCACCTGCTCAAGAAGAAACTGTGAGTGTCTAATGTCTAAAGCTCGTGGTCTTGGAAAAGGTATTGGTTCACTCATCCCAGATGTGACCCCCGTCACACAATCAAGTGCGAAATCTGCTGAAAAATCAGTTCCAGCTCCAGTTCAGCAAGTGGAAGCATCAGCTGTTTATGCAGAAATAGGGCTTTCCCGAATTATTCCTAATCCAAAACAGCCTCGCGTTGCTTTCGATGAAGAAGCAATGGCGGAACTAGTTCATTCACTAAAAGAAATTGGTTTACTCCAGCCAATTGTTGTTCGATCTATCGCGCCAACACCTGAAGGTGCGGATTTCGAAATTGTTGCAGGTGAACGTCGTTGGCGCGCTGCACAGCAAGCAGGTTTCACAGAGATTCCAGTAATCATTCGTCAAACAAATGATGATGTTTTATTGCGCGATTCACTGCTTGAAAATTTACATCGTGCACAATTAAATGCACTTGAAGAAGCGGCTGCATATCAACAACTTCTAAACGATTTTGGTTGCACCCAAGAAGAACTTTCACAACGGATTGGTCGTTCGCGCCCAACTATCACAAACACAATTCGTTTGTTGAATCTTCCAGCAAATGTTCAACGCCGTGTAGCTGCAGGCGTAATTAGCGCTGGACATGCACGTTCACTTCTTGCACTTGCGACTGAAGATGAAATGGAAAATCTTGCTAAGCGAATTGTCGCTGAAGGATTATCAGTTCGTGCGGTTGAAGAAATTGTTGCAGTAGGTGTTGGAACAAAATCTTCCAAAGGAAAATCTTCCAAAGGTAAAAAGATTATTTCACCCGCACTTAACGAAATCGCAGATCGCC
>JAHEEQ010000229.1 GCA_024640585.1 Micrococcales bacterium | reverse complement strand
GCATTGATACGACTCCACATTCTCCTCAGTTGTCTAGGATGCCAATTGTATCTCAGTGTTTTCTAAGCACGCTCAAATACCCTTTCACAATGACTCAATACAGCGCAGCAAACAGATCTATAGGCATCAAGGTTCCGGAGATCACCATATATTTTTGGATCATTAAAGTGCTTTCAACGACAGTGGGAGAAACCTTCGCAGATTACCTCAATGAACAACTTGGTCTGGGCTTAACGCGTACTTCACTGGTTATGTCGATCGCGCTAGGAGCAGCTTTAGTAGTTCAATTTAAAAGTAAAGGTTACACACCTGCTGCATATTGGTTAGTTGTAGTTCTGACTTCAATCACTGGAACATTATTAACAGACAATCTGACAGACAATCTCGGTGTTTCTTTGATTCTTTCAACATTCGTATTTTCAATTGTGTTAGCAGCAATATTCTTTCAGTGGTTTAGATCAGAAAAAAGCCTGAGCATCCACTCAATTGATACGCCAAAACGTGAAGCTTTTTATTGGTTAACTATTTTGTTCACCTTTGCGCTGGGAACTGCAACTGGAGATTTAATCGCCGAACGATTTGCGATTGGATACGGTTACAGCTTTTGGCTTTTCGTCGCTTTAATTGCTGCTGTCGGCATTCTTTTTAGAACAAAGGTAGTGGGTTCAATACTTGCCTTTTGGGCAACTTACGTTCTCACTCGCCCACTCGGTGCTTCGGTTGGAGATTATCTGTCACAAAGCAAAGGCGATGGCGGTATTGGACTTGGAACTACAAAGACAAGCTTTATATTCCTATCGGTCATCTTCCTCGTAATTGCATTCCTAACGATTACAAAAAAAGATCGGATAGTCGAATAAAGGCTTTAGGCCTCAACAATCCAAGCACCACTGATAGCCACCTTAACCTTTGACAGTGGAGTATTTGTAGGACCTGCGACAGCCTTTGCGCCATTGAATGGATCAAATTGCGCACCATGGCATGGACATTGCATTCGCTTTGCACCTGCGTTGTAAGCAACTGTGCAACCTTCATGGGTGCAAATTGCAGAGTATGCAAACACTCCAGTTTTAGTACGGAACAAGACCGCTGGTAAACCTTGATTTTTTGTTGTGAATTTGTGAGACCCGCCCACTGGAAGTGAAGCTAACTTAACAATCTTGGTACCAGTGGTTTTTGTGCCACTTGCCTGTGAAGTTGTTGCAGCAGATGACTTTGGAAAAGACTTTCCAAGAAATGATGCACCCGCGGCGATTACACCTACGATTCCAACACGAATTACATTTCTACGCTCTAAATTTGCAGGCTTCATTGATATTAAACTCTTTCCTGAACTTGCGGAGTTTCTTCCGATAATTGTAAATAAATAGGCTAGCCACAGTACGGCATATGCAGTATCTGCTGCGAAGAAGTATGGCTTTACGTGGAAAGAGCTGGAAAGCCACAATCCAGTCGACATAGCGAAACCGCTAAAGGCGGTGGTAGCTGGAGCAACCCACAGCAATGCAGCGATACCAATTGCAAACTCAGAGAGCATGACGAAAATTCCCACAAGGTGCGCGTGCTCAATCGCATGCTGCAAGAGAGATCCGATGGGGGAAGTTTGAGAGAAAGAGGTTAACTGAGTGCCAATGTAGGTAGCCGACCCCTTTGTTAAAAAGCCTGGATCAGATGCCTTGTCCCAACCTGCATAGATCCAAGTAACTCCAAGAAATATTCGAAGTAGCCGGGCGGTTAAATTCTGATTTTGCCAAGATGATTTTGCGACAGAGAGAATATTTCCATAGTTTTTCATGTGAAAAAGATAGTGGAGTTTGCTGAACAAACCCTGAATGGACTCAGAAAGAACCCTGATTCCCAATCAATCTTTCAAACTGATACCGTTTTCTAATGCCCTCGCTCCGCGCACTTCTGGATTCACCGGATAAATCCGTGCGTCTGAATGCAGCACTTGCCGCTGGTACTTACCCCGAAACAGATTTCATAGAAATTCTGGTATCTCAATGCGCAACCGAAACTGATTTTTTTGTAAGAGATACCCTTTCTTGGGCATTGATGAGAAATGATATTTCCAAGGTAGTTGAGCGACTTCAGATAGAGCTCGTCTCGAAGAATCCGCAAGCAAAAACTCAGGCGATCCATACTCTTTCAAAAATCGGCGACAAGAAAAACTATGCATTAATCACTGACTCAATGCTCTTCGATATCGATGACTTTGTCGCCTCAACCGCATGGAGAGCGGCATCGGTGTTAGTTCCAGAGGAACAAAAGCCTGATTTAGTGAAGAAATTAGTAACACAACTAGGACGTGGCGATTCAGATACTCAATTTGCTCTCACGAGATTTCTTTGCGCACTTGGAGATTGCATTGTTGAGCCGCTGAACGAGGCGGCACAATCATCTGATGAAAATATAAGCAATCAAGCTAAGTTCA
>JAHEEQ010000015.1 GCA_024640585.1 Micrococcales bacterium | reverse complement strand
TGGAGTAACAAATGAACACCAAAGACATTCGCACTTCAACTGATCCAGATTTAGCAGGCTCATTCGCAGCCATGGAACGAGCTGCCCGTGCAGCCCAAGATCTTGCTATCAAAACTAACACAGGTATTGTTGTTGCTGTTGATGGCAAGACCGTTGAATTGACCGCGGCTGATTTAATCAAGCTGCGTGACCAAGAAGCACAGCAGTCACCCCATTGAGCTAATATGAATCCTACCCACTAGCCAGCTTCGCGCTGGCTTTTTTGTGCGCCTTGCTATCACGCGCATGATAAGTAAATGATGAACACCTATCAAGCATCAGTTAAAGCCAAGGTTAATGGCCGAAGTCAAGTCATAAAAACTGAAGTTCGGGCCATGAACGCGCAGGACGCGCGATGGTTGCTATGGGCTCAGTGGGGCTTTCATAGCATCCAGGCTGGACCTAGCAAGATCAATACTCACTAGGCAGCATGATCACCCAGTGCTCACCATCCCAGCAGGCGTAAAACGTGATCGTGCTGATTGGAAAGTCTGTGTAGGGAATCTCTTGTCGAGCGTGCTCATTACCGTTGCCGTCTTCATAGATCATTACAGCTCTGCTCTCCGTGACTTGAACGCGAACCGAGACAAACCAGTCCCTCGTTTCGATTTCGCATAAGTGACTGGCAATCGCATCCATCATCCAAAAGCACTCCGCAGCTTCCGCCAAGTACTTGGTGCCATCAGTTAGCAGGTGTCTGCGACTAATTCGGTAATAGCCCGTAGTGCCAATAAATTGTGAGAGTTGGGTTGCATCAAATTTCTTCATTTCCGTGTCCTTAATTGCTTGCATGGACACAGTTTGTTTTCAGACTCGCAAATGGACAACCGACATTTGGTAACCCGATAACTTGGACGGGTACCGAGTAAATATCACCATGGTGATGACAATTTCATTTCAAAAATTTTCGCAGCGCAATTTTTTTAGATTTGCTAGACCCATTCGGTCAGCAGTTAGCAACCGCACTACTCGCATAAATTGCATGCGTTCACGCAAAAATCCACGCATTAAAACGCGCTATAGCGCATCGTTTGCACAGCTCGAATACTCTGGGTGCTGGCTCACGTGATCAGCGCTTGTAGGGCTTGCTCGTCAGTCTGCGCGAGTTATCCACAGCACATGGGAGTTATCCAATAAAAATCACGAAAAATTATGCTTTTAATAGATTTCACTGATTGAGCGTTGAAATCATTGAAGAAAAAAACCGCCAAAAAGTTATCCACAGTCAGTCCAAGTCGCCCTGCTCTAGTTAGGTAACCCGACACTTTGGCGGGACTCAGGTTGCTCTGATAAATATGTGAAAACACAATGCAATTAACGCAAACACATGATTAAAGGAGAACTTGAATGGCACAGGCAAAAACACTGACAAAAAACGAGATAACACTCGTACTGGACTACATCAATACACGCAAGTACGCAGCTCGTAACAGAAGCATGATGCTGCTCACGCACCTAGCTGGATTAAGAATTGGTGAAGTCGCTTGCCTGCGCTGGAGCGATGTGATGAATTTGGACGGCACTGTGAAAGATGAAATCCGCTTGCTGCCCGACATGACCAAAGGACGTCACGCACGCACTGTTTTCATCAACATCAAACTGCGCGAGGAACTGCAAGCCTACGCAGCACAGGCACGGTGTGTGGATCGCAGCTACCCATTTTTTGCCAGCCAGAAAAGCATCAAAGTAGGTTTTAGTGCAAACAGCCTGGCACAAACGTTTGCGCTGTTATACGAGGGTGCTGGCCTGGAAGGCGCCAGCAGCCACAGTGGCCGCAGAACATTTTTGACATCACTGGCCAACAAGGGCACAGCGATCCACATCTTGAAGACCTTGGCTGGGCACCGCAGCATCCAAACTACAGCGGCATACCTGTATTCAAGCCCAAGCCAGTTGAAGGCTGCAGTTGAGTTACTCTAAATTAAAGAACTTGTATACTAAATCGGTAGATCCACTACGGCTTTGAGGGTCCAAGGATCTGTCGCCTTGGTCATGCCTTTTCCAATGCCAAAATTGAAATTAAAAAGTTTCCCCTCATAATCCAAAACGCCAAACAACATTTTGTCTTGAATGTTGCTTGGCAAGCGTTGATTAAGCTGTCCCCTGCCGTTGTAGTACTCAAGTCCCATTGCAACTGTTTGAGAAAAGCTACGGGATATTTTGGTAGCTAATGTAAAGTCGGGTGAGTGATGCTGGAAACTAGGAGAAAGATCCCATCCAAAAATAGGATTGATCGCAAGGAGCCATTCATTATTTTTCCATCCAAAGATGTTTCGCATTTCAAGGCTCTTCGCTGATTGAGCAAATTGCGGCTTGACTTGAGATAACTCAAAGTTAACACCTCCAAAAAAACCCGCCGCCTCCTGCGCTTGAAGAGGGAGCCATTTCAACCGCAGTTTGCTACCTGCAACAGTCCAATTAGCATCGCCTGTACGAACCATGGGAATGTACATGCCCAACTCCAATGAGTGAGTTAATGCATAAGAAACTTCTGGCGTCAGCCTCAGACCATGGTGATTCACGATTTCACCAACATACGAAGTTTGACGCAAGCCTCTCGGTGTGGTGTTAATGTGCAACTCAACGCCCCACTCACCAGGAGAATTGATGTCATCGGTATAAACCTGAATTTCATCCTGCAGTGCCGCATAAACGAAGTTTGATGAAATAAGTAGCAATACCAGAATCAGATTTTTTTTCATGGTAATAAATTTTGAATTCATAAAAAGCAAATGTCCTAGCGAGAAGATTCTCGCTAGGACGCTGGCTTCGAATTAAGTTGAATCAGGGTGAATTAAATATCCATCTTGACGTTGAACTTCAAACTTCGTGGCAAACCAACCGCGTAAGTAGTTCCATTCACGCCACTCCAATACCGCAGGTTGGTTAAATTGTCGACCTGTGTGGTGAACATTGTTTTTCTGCCTTGGATACTTGTTGCATAACTACCGCCGAGCGAATAGACCGTGAATGCATTGATCGATGCAGATTCATAGCTGTCTACGAATTTCGAGCTCATGTAGTTGGCACCCAAATTCAATTTAAGACCAGGAACATCTGTCGATGTATGAACCAAGCGAACATTACCCGAAAGATTTGGAATACCTGGAGGACGCTTACCAGACAGTGCTAAATTCAAGTCAGGATTCTGCTCTGCCTTCAACCATTGACCGGCAATGTCGACACCCCAATTTTTATCAAATGTGACTGAGTGAGTCGTTTCAACTCCTTCGTAGATCACATTGCCGTCGCGAACGAATGTAGTTGTTTTATTCGCATTCGAAACCGTCACGTTGTTAGCACGCTCAATGCTGAAATAAGTCACACTTGAGCGAACACCAGGCCAATAAGATGTCTTGAGACCTACTTCGCGTTGTTTGGCTGCTGTTGGTTCTAAGATTTGATATTGGTTAGTGGTGCCGTAAGGCGCAGCACCACCATCTTCAAACGATGACATAACACTTGCGTAAACTGTTGAGCGTGGCGCAAAGTCATAGCTCAAGCCTGCAGCAGGTGAGTTGATGTTGTAATTTTTCTCAGTGTAGTAATTGGTTTTTTGATCCACGGCTGAGTAAAAATATTTTGTACTGCGAACACCTAGTGTTAACTTGGATTTGTCTGTCAGCTTGATTGAATCATATAAATAGGCACCAGCATCTGAACTAACAGTAGGATAATAGGAAGTAGCTGGCTGGATACTAGATGGCGCCACTGGTGTGGAAGTACGTATGACAGGTGCATAAATATTAATCGGCAGTTGAGCTGCAGTCACCGTGTTAGGAATATTCTGTGCACGTTCAGAGCTTGAATAACCCACAGTTAAATCATGCTCAAGGTCTGCTACTTTGAGTTTTCCATAAAACTCTGCTCTGTAAAATTTATTATGGTATTGCTGGTCTTTCACCAGATTGATAGAGTCCTTACCCAGTCCCGACAGTACGGATGCTGCGTCTGTAAAATAAATTTGGTCTGTTTTACGCTCTTCTCTGACTGAGTTGGATTCGCCATATTCGGCTAGCATTTTCCATTCAGGTGAAATTTTGTATTCAGCCTTAAGGTCAACATTTTCAGTTCTTGGACGGTAATAAGCCCAAGGACCCGACAACAGTACTCTTGGATCTGGAGGCAGTGGCACAGCAATGACACCATTTATTCTGTTGGCAACCCTAATTTGAGCTTGTTCAATCACATCTTTGCTAATTTTTTCATAGTCAAACTTGATGGCTAGATCTTTGGAAACTTGCCAGTCACCTGCCAAACTGAAGAACTCACCATGGCCATTAGCTCCGTCGACACCTGTCTCTAAGTGCTGCGCAGCTGCATTGATTCGAATTCCAAATTCGCGATCTGTGCCAAACTTGCGCCCCAAATCTACTGAAGCGCCGTATTGGCCAAAAGAATTGCCATTCAAAGAAACCGATGAGATGTCTTTGTCTTTTGCGCGTTTGGTCACGTAATTGATAATACCAGCAGGATTGGCCAAACCAAACTGGAGTGCGTTTGCACCTTTCAAAACTTCGACGGCCTCTTTGTTTTCCATCGGCACGCCAACAATGCCTGTAGTTGGTAAACCGCCATTCAATCGATAGTTTGAATACAAGTTAAGTTGTAGGCCACGAATGCTGGTTGCAGGGTTTGCAGCGCCCTGCGATGTAGAAGATGAAACTCCTGCAACATCTTTAACGGCTTCGCTGCCATCGGTGGCCAGAGTTTGCTCCAAGGCCGAACGATTGATCAACTGCTTGGTTGTAGGCACTTCCGTTTTTGATACGCCTGTGTCAATTTGATCGTCTGTCGTTGTTGACTGCGCAAGAACATGGCATGGCAAAAATGCACCTGCCAAGCAAGCCACCAAAATTGACTGGGCCACTATTGATTGCCGATGTTTATTTCTATTTTCGATTTTTTTCATTTCGTCTCCTGAAGATTTATTTGAATCTGAATTAGGTCCAATTCGAATGTATGAAACATACTTAAATGCTGCCTGTAGAAATCATGAATTAAAATTCAGATTCACTCTGGGTCAATCTTTGCATCCCGAACAACTTTGCCCCATTTAATGGATTCTGATTTGATCAATGCGGCAAATTGCTCAGGCGATCCGCCCCCCACCTCGTTGCCTTGACTCAAGATTCGATCTTTCAACTCAGCATCCTGGAGTGCTTTGTTGCCCAATGAATTCAACATCTTGACCAACTCGGCAGGCATCCCTTTGGGGCCAACTAATCCTTGCCAATTCAATACTTCAACTTCCGGAAACCCCAACTCAGCCATCGTAGGAATTTCAGGAGCTAAAGGGGAACGCGCCCTGCTGGTAATTGCCAGCGGCCGTAATTTGCCACTTTTAATGGCAGGAATGGCTGCATACATTTGTTCAAACATCATGTGAACTTGGCCACCCAACAAATCTGTCGTAGCTGCGCCACCGCTTTTGTAAGGTGCATGAATCATGTCTATGCCAGCAGTGTGCTCAAACAATGCGCCACTTAAATGATGTGTGCCACCAATGCCACCAGATGCGTAGCTGTACTTTCCTGGAGCTGCTTTGGCTGCATTGACTACCGATTGAACCGATGTGAATGGTGAGTCAGATCGAACCATCATGATCAGTGGTCCTTTGTCAATAAGCAAAATAGGCGTGATGTCCGTCAGCGGATTGAAATTCAGCTTTTTGAAAAGTGCATGATTAACCGCCAAAGGAGCGAAGTTACCCATGCCAAGGGTGTAGCCATCAGGCTTGGCACGCGCAATCATCTCTGTCCCGATGTTGCCTCCTGCGCCTGCCTTGTTGTCAACAATGAAGGGTTGCCCCAACATAGCACCCATCACCTTGGCAACCTGACGTGAGCGACTGTCAGCGCCGCCACCCGCAGCGTAGGGGCAAATCCATGTAATGGGTTTGGATGGAAACTTCTCTTGCGCAAACAAAGCGCCAGGCAAGAACCCAAGTCCTAATGCCGATTGAATCATTTGTCTTCTTTTCATGAAGGGCTCCGTTGACAAAGTAAAAAATTAGTGATTGCTGTAAGTCAATACAGTCAGACTATTGGTCAAATATCGGTTGGGATAAAAAGGTGACACCGATCGATTGACGGGCAGCGATGGGTCAACAGTTCCCTCAGCAGTCACCATGTGAATCTTTTTGGTGACGGGGTGCAAAACCATTGTTCGGGCATTGGGACGTGTTGTCGTTGCTTCCACCAACTCGTAGTGATCCGCTGTTTTTTGGCGGTAAATAACCAAGTTGGCATCTACACCACCCGAGGCATAAATCAAGTGCGTTTCAGGATCGAAAATGACACCGTCATTGCCTCGGCCGATCTCCATTTTGGAAATCGGCTCACCCGTCAATGCGTTCAACACCACCAATACGGGTTGTGTGCCACGACAACCAATGAACAAGCGATGGTTCAACCTGTCAAAAGCCAAACCGTTGGCGCCGTCACATCCAGGAACCGGCCATTCTGAGATCACTTTATAGTCCAACAGGCTGACTCTGATTACAGAATTTCGATCTCTGAGGGCTGTGAAAATGTGACCCGATCCATCAGCAACCGTTGCCTCAAGCTTCTTGCTGTTGGTTTTCATTCGACCCTGAATTTTTCCAGTGTCGGCTGCTACAAAAGTCATCTCACGGCTGTCACCGCGCATGAAAATTACTTGCTTCGTAGCAGGGTCGTAATAGCCGGCATCTGCGTCATCACCAAGCTTGATTTTCTCGATGTATTCCAAATTGGACAGTCTAAAGACTGTGCTTGTACCGTCTGAATTGGTTGTGTACGCTCGATCAAACTCTTGAACCAAGGTGATGGCATTTGCACCCTCTGAATATTGGATTTTTTTGATAACTTTTTGAGTCGATAAATCAAAAACCAAAGCGCCATCGCTTCTGGCACCGATGAACAAAAATGAACGCTCTGGATCCAATGCAAGGTAGTCCCAATCAGGTGAAATAATTTTTAATTTAACTGCTGACTCTAGTCTGTGAAATTCATTTTGACCCCAAGCAAGCGTGGATCCTAAAATTCCGACACATACCAAACAAAACCTAAAGAAAACGGCTCTTACGGGCATGCCACTACACTCCCTAAAAAGCTGTTGTCATAAGTGTTCTCAACTTTCACATCGTTGAACTTGGCATTAAAACGCTTTAACACACTTAATTCCTGTTGGACCGCGGCAACTGGCATGCACCCGTTGCCAGCAAACATTCCATACTCTTGCTTCAAGATGGCCAAATAGGCTGCTCGATCTTTGCCTGAAATGGAAGTGGGTATCAGCTCCAGTAACTGTTCTGGCGTATGTGAATTGATGTATTGAAGCGTTCGAGCAAAAGCCACGGCCAAGTGCTGCGCAATTTCTGGTTTGGCTTTGATACGATCACTCGCCATGAAAACCGAGCTAGTAGGAAATGAATTTCCAAGAATTTTTTGAGTTTGCTCGATATTGGTGAGATCCAACCAAACAGAAGCAACACCCATTGACTCGTAGTAATCACCCTCTGGAACAGGCGCTATCAGCAAGTCAGCCTTGCCCTCTTTCATTAACTGTGCATTTTTTTCTTTGCCATAAGTAGGAAGCCTGACGTAATCATTCAATTCAAGCCCGGCTTTCATGGCAAGCGCGTTGGCAACGGTAGTTTTGGAAGAACCATCGCCCCCACTCAAGACTCTGACGCCTTTCAAGTCAGCCAATGACTTGATGCGATCTTTCGCTTGCGTACTTACAAGCACTTTCATGCCTGGGGTTGTACCCAAAAGAACAATGGCTTTAGAAGGTCTACCCTCTGAATTGTTGACAACATTGTGATGATAGTAGGCCATGACCGCATCTGCTCGACCATCGGCCAACAACTCTGCGTGAAAAATATCATCGCGGACATTGGCGACCGTCACGACTAATTTATCTGACGTTAAATACCCCAAACGTTCTGCAACGATCAGAGGAAAATTTCGGATGGCTTTGTATTCATCTACGACCAATACAATGCGATTTGCGGGCTCAATCTTTGGTTGTGCAAATACTGAGGTTGTTAAAGCCGTAACAGTAATGGCAACAGCGACGGGAATGATGCCAAAAAAGTTAAACAATGAGCTTGAAGTCATATACAACACCTCAAGCAGGATTTAACTTTTTTGACAGTGCACTTTTGCGTCTGCTCAAATACATTTTCCAACCAGAATAAGCCATGAACGGCACTGAGCATGCACCAAACAACAAGATCAACTTTCCTAAAATGCCACCTGCTTGACCTGTGTGAATTGAAAGTGTCCAAAAATAAATTTTGTGACCTAGCGAATTTTCTGAATATGGAATGTATTTAAGTACGTTGCCAGAATATGCATCAACATAAATCATGGAGCGTGCATGTACGTGTGGTGCATTTTGATTAATTAGAAACCCCTCCATTGGTGCGTCTGCTTTTTTGTTGTGAAACTTGAGAAGCGCTCTAACAGGAACTTCATTCGAAATCTTTTGCGCTTGCTGCCAAAAAGCTTCAATGCCAATTTTCTGTGCTTCAGGCGATACGACTGACTTAGGTGTTTTAGGCATTGGCAGTGATCCTGCTAGCGCGTAAATTCCTTCTTTGTACCAAGCAAATGAGAGAGGTAATCCAGTTAAGACCAAAGTCAATAAGATCAAGGAAGCATAGACCCCAATCGTCTTATGTTGGTGTAAAGTTTTAGCCTTGTTTTTAAGTGGTGTCTGAAGGGTCAAGGCTCTTTTGAAACCAATATTTTTGGGCCACCACAATATGGCACCACCGCCCAAAATCAATACTGCAAACGCTATTGCAAATACACCTGTTAGGCTTCTGACCCAAGGCTCTTCACTTACCCTGAAGATGTGCAGCTGCTCAATTCGCCCCAAAATACCACCGTAACGCGGACGCTCACCCAATACTTCAGCAGTACATGGATCAATGAAAACATCTTCTTGTGGGTCTGCGAATCGAATTCGAATAGCGGGAATTCGACCAGTTGAATACGGTGTAGTTTCAACATTGACGTAATCCAACTCACCGCTTGGGTGGAATTTCCTAGCTGCATCAACAACTAAGTCTAGGGATGCTCTTGCGTTACAAGCAGGAGCGGTGATCAATGCTTCGTTGAGAACAGGCTCAAGCTCCTGTCGAAACAAATTTGATATGCCTGTCAATGCCAGCATCAAAATAACAGAGCCCACAGTGAGCCCCGCCCAGCGATGAACCGGCGTAATGAATTCTCTTAAATTAATTTTCATTTGGTAATCCTCAAAGACTTATTGATTCTGAAAGAATGTGGCTTTTTTCCACTTTTGAAAAAATGACGCTTGAAATTCTTTACGCAGTGTTTCTGCAAGTTTTTCATTGACAGGTATCAATCTGGCTGCAGAGCCAATTTTTAGGTTCAATTTTTGCGCTGAATTTTCTGCCCCTGCATCTTCACGAATGGCATACAACTCCAAACTGTCTCCAATAATTTTTTGTCCTTCTTTAGACAAAACGTAATCAACCCAAAGCTTGGCTGCATTTGGATGCGCAGCATTCATATTAATGAACATCACGCGAGACAAAATGGGGGCAAAGTCTGACGGTATTGATACACCCAAATTGGGTAAATCTTTTTTGCTGCGACTCAGTGCATATGAGCCCATGATGTTGTAGCCCAGAATACTTTCGCCAGAGTTGATTCTTTTCAGCATCTCACCCGTGCCTGCAGCAAAGAACGGTTTGCTTTGTCCTAGCGCGCGTTGTAGTACTGACCATGCTGTGTTGTTAACTTCGTCTTGCACAGCGAACATGTATCCAACTCCACTTTTTTCTAAGTCAAATGAAGTCACCTTGCCTTTGAACCTGTCTTGCTGAAGGTTTAACAATTGAACGAAAGAAGCATGGTCAGTCGGTACTTCATTAGATTTCAACAATTGCTTGTTGTAAACCATGACCACTGGCTCGTAGGTTGTTCCCCACGCGATGTCTTTGTAGTTGGCCCACTGAGGAATATGGCTTGCTTCAGGCGAGACGTATTTGGCTGCAAATCCATCTGCAATCAATTTCATTTGTAGATCCATTGCAGAACTCCAAAGCACATCGGCTGTGGGTTTCTTGTCCTTTGATTCTGCGATAAACCTGTCGTAAGTTTCAGTCGACCCACCTTCACCGTCGTAATCAACTTTGATGCCGGGATACCGTGCTGAGAATCCATCAACCAGCGGCTGCGCAGCTTTGTTACTCAATACACTGTAGACCGTCAAATGCCCTTCGTGTTGTGCTTGTTTTTCAATTTGATTTTTGGCATTGCCTTCTGTACTTTCTGCACTCCATGCAGAAATAGGTCCTAACAATCCGATACAAAGTAGCAACTGGGAGCAGCTGTTCAATTTCACAGAGCGTATCCTCATCAACATTCAAATGAACTTAAATGACTCAGTAGGCCATTTGGCATATGATGAGCTTATTGATGTGCAGTAAATTGACGCTGAATCTATTATTAAAATTTATTCAGATTCAGAGAAATTACTTGGGTGTTTGTACCGATATCAATCTCTGATACGAATGAGAAAATTCAAACTCATTAAATACATCGTCACGCCACTCTTCTAGCCTCCCCCATGAAAGTTCTCATCGTTGAAGATCAATTGAGGTTGGGGCAGGTAATCAAGCAAGGACTGTCAGAGTCACGCTATACCGTCTCATGGGCCAGGTCTTGTGCAGAAGCCTCAGACTACTTGGCTGACAGCTCATTCGACGCCATCGTTTTAGATTTGGGTTTGCCCGACGGTGACGGACTCGATTTGCTCCGCAAATGGCGCCAAAGCGGTCTCACTGAGCCGGTGGTTATTTTGAGTGCGCGTGACACCGTCGATGACAGAATTAGAGGGCTCGACATCGGCGCAGATGACTATTTGCCCAAACCCTTTAGCCTTGAAGAATTGCAAGCCCGAATCCGCTCTTTGGTTCGCCGTCAGTCTTCCATTAAAACGACACAGTTGCGTCATGGCGACATAGAAATTGATTTGCTTGGCCACACTGCCAAATTCAAAGGTTTCGCACTGGACCTGACCAACCGTGAATACGCTTTGCTGGAAGTTTTCATGCAAAACCCTGGTCGCATTCTTTCACGAACGCTGATAGCAGAAAAGATTTGGTCTTCACACTTTGACGTTGACACCAACTTGCTGGATGTTTACATGAGCCGACTGCGAGCAAAACTTGAAACACCAGGACAGATGATCTTTAAAACTGTTCGAGGTGTCGGCTACCAATTATTATGAGGTCGATTGGCTCCAGAATTGCAATTTGGTATGCATTTGCTGCAACTCTAAGTTTGCTTGGATTGTCTTTGGGTGGCTACTTACTCTTAGAGCGTCATCTGTTCGATGGCTTAGACCTTTTGAATGAATCTGAATTTCAACAGATTTCATCAAGATTGGGGCCAGAATATCAAGATATCAGTGAACCTTTCATTGAAATGCGCATTCGCGAAACGACCGAATTGGCTTCAACCCTCTTCTACATTGAGATCCTAAGACCAGTAGGAAATATTGTCTTTCGTTCATCAAATCTCAAAAATTCTCAAATCCCTTTGCATGAGGAACAAAACAAATTCAATGCATTTGTAGAAGACATTGGTGAGGTTCGAGTTGCCACATTTCAAATGCAGCCCTTTCAAGCCATCATCGCTACGCCTTTACAGCCTGTTCGTACTGTCATGCAAAGCTATGTCAAGGTTTGTGCAGCATTGCTGATGGGCATGCTCATTGCCAGCCTCATTATTGGATTGGTCATTAGTCAAATGCTTTTGACACCCATTCGAAACATACGAGATACTGCCAACAGAATTCGTTTTGATAATTTAGGCGAGCGAATTCAAGTAAATAAAGCTGAAGATGAAGTGACTGATTTGGCGGTGCTTCTCAATCAAATGTTTGACCGCATAGAAGCCTCCTTCACACAGGTTAACCGCTTCACAGCTGAGGCTTCGCATGAACTCCGAACACCATTGACGTTAATTCGACTGCATGCTGAAAGTTTCGTTCGCGACGAATCAATATCCGCCAAACCTCGAGAGACAGCACAAACGCTGATAGAGGAAGTTGATCGATTGACGCAAATTATCGATAACTTGCTTTTTTTGTCGAGGGCCGATGCACAAGTGGTTAATTTATATTTTCAGCAAAATTCTGTGACCCGGTTTCTGGAAAACTTTAAGCAAGACGCCATGGTTCTGGCCGAACATTCCGGTCAACATTTTGAGCTTGAACTAAATGAAAATCAAGATCTAACCGCTCAATTCGACCCCAAGACAATT